>JABIFG010000246.1 GCA_018650795.1 Fidelibacterota bacterium | reverse complement strand
CAAATCTTTGAAAACCATGCAAAAAGAAAGTGATTTAATGAAAATATACTAAGGCATGAAAGGTAATGAGAAAAAATTGCACCTAAAAGATGCGTAAACCGTTTGGGCCGGAACTTGTTGTTGAGTTTTGCAAAAGGCTCCCATACTAAGTTGTTTAGGCAGACAGATAGCCGTAGAGAGATCAAATACCCTCAAAGCTCAGCATATCACCTTCACCTTCACCAAAAAAGGCATCCAAATCCTCTTCAGCCTCAGCTTGACTGGATGAAACCTGAGCCCTCATTTTCAAAATTTGAATCAGCTTATCTAAGTTTCCCATCGAAAACAGCTGTCCATAGATCAATGGAAGTGCCCCACCCTCCTGCAGAGTACGCAGCTGCTCTCCCTCTAACTGATTTAGTTTAGCTTCATCAATACGAAAAATCCCCTTAACAGGAATCTCCTGATCATCCGCCCCCTTCAACTTAATTTCCCATGGGGAGATCAATTCATATTCACGCATAAGCCCAATGGCTCGCTGGGTTATCTCACCATTTTGATAGAGCTGGTTCAGGAAGTTAAGCACCCCTTGTAACAGCTTCGAAGGCTCCCCCTCACTAAACAGAGGCTCTCCTTCATCACCTAACATCGGGCTTGACTGGTTAATACAGAGAACTCGCTCCCCCTCCTCATTCGGCAACAAGGTAAAAGGCCGCTGACGTATAGTGGCCGGCAAATATCCCCCAATCCACTTTCCCTCTGCAGTAATCCAAACATTGGGGATTTGTGGAGAGAGTGAACAGAGTAGATGTAAACCAAACTGCTCACCATGCTGAATAAAAGCGAGCGGGTAATGGAGTACCAACTTAGAGAGCTCTGCCCCATAAACCGGAAGCGTCGTTAAATTAACAAACTCCTCCAAGCCTGTAGCAGCTCCTAATTTAAGGTTTGAATGCTCAACTTTAGAGAGCGCAACAAATTGAGTCATCTCAATACTCCCCTGCAATCTCATCTTTCAACGCGGCAGCATATGCATTCCTTGCCGTCTGCATAATCGCCAACTTTTGTTGCAGGCTAGCAACTTCTTGGTCAACTACACGAAGATTTGCCACTTGATTCTTAGCCGCATCGCTCAAAGACTCCAAGTCGTACTCCATCTCATCAATAGTGATCATCTGCTTTGTTACGTCAGTCATTATAAATACTCTCCTACTCTCTGCCCCCACCGACAAAAAGACCTTGTGAAAAAAACAAGAGTATTATATCAGTAAAAATATCTACAGCTACAGCCAGTGGCACCTAACTCATCCCAAACTGAAAAGAAAAGAACATGAATGATGCCCTCAATATAATCGATGACCTGTTTGACTGGGCACAAACCCAATACCCCTCACTGTTTCCAACTGAGGCAGAAACCTCTATCTATCAGGAGTATCAGTATCGCTACTATCCCACCACAGATCTTTATGTAGGCATCGCCAATGAACAGGTCTACCTGCTAGGCACTGAACAGACCGATGGAGAGATCACTCCAGTAGGTACATTAACGTATTACCTATCTCTAGCCGGTCTGCCTACTGAAAACATTAACCCAACCTCCACACCATTTGAGTATGCTCCTGTAGACTTGAGTAAAGTTGAATACATCCTGCCTATGGGCGGAATGATCGGCAACCACATCACTCCAATCGATCATCAATACTATATTACTCCAGACTTTGGAGACTCTGAGGCAATACAGGTCGATGTCTACTCACCAGCCAATGGACAGGTCACTAGCCTACAACACATGGGTAACTTTGATATGGATGACTACCGTATTGTAATTGAGCACAGCAACCAACTCTCCTCTGTCTATATCCATGTAGACCACCTATCCGACAAACTAATGACTGTAGCTCCTAGCGACGGACAATACACCAGCACCAACATTGGGGTAACCGCAGGTGAGATCATCGGAGCATACAGTGGCTCAGTTGATTACAACATTATTGATACAGACATCACCCTAACTGGTTTTATAGAACCTTCCAGCTACACCGCAGAGCCATGGAAAACCCATACACCAGACCCTTTCACCTACTTCACCGACACTATCCAGAACTCTCTCATTGACAAAAGTCTACGTACTACTGAACCCACGGGGGGAAAAATTGACCATGATATCAATGGAAGAGTGGTCGGAAACTGGTTTCTTGAAGGCAGCAATGGTTATGCTGGATTAAACCAAAGCAACTACTGGATTGGTCATCTCACCTTTGCGTACGACTATATTGTCCCTGACCACATCATTGCGTCATTCGGCGATTACAATGGGGAACCGCGCCAGTTTGGTATCAAAGGCAACGCCCCCGATCCCGCCGACATTTCAACCAGCACTGGTATTATCGAGTATGAACTGGTTGACTATGACTACTATATCGAAGGTAACCACTGGGACCGTAGCAGCCTAGCCAAAGGAATGACCATGAAAAATGGAGAAAGCCACTACGGTGTCGTACTCCTCCAGCTTGTCGAAGATCAAAAATTAAAAATGGAACTTTTCTATAACCAAGCAGCCAGCAGCGTAGATGGATTTACAGACCAAGCACTCTACTATGTTAGATGACACCAATAGCACTATTATTCGACTGGTTCAGGCTCTCTATCAACAGATGCCTGGCCACATCTATCTCAACAACTTCAGAAGCTATACTCAAACCTATGGGATTGATCAACTCGCAAACACCCTACTTACGATTGATAGTACACTCAACAACTTAAGCAACCATATACTTGCCAACACCATAACTACCCACCTAGGCCTCACTGGAGAGACCAAACTAGCAGGCAACGCCTATTTAGAGGCCCACTTCAATACCGTAGTCACGGAAGCACGCGGAAAAGTCATTCTTGATGCCGTCAATACGCTTGCCACACTTGAAGATAATGAAACCTACGGCACAGCTGCCGCCAGTTTTAATACCACCATAAGCGCATCACTCACCTACTCCAACCAACCTAACAATACCACCCCCATACCTGCAACATATGGAGACTCCGTCACCGCACACCCACAAGAGCAACTGAGCCTTTTCATACCAGCTTCTGGCCTCATCAATAGCAACACCGAACAAAACCATTTCCCCATCGACCTAGAGGCTGATCATCGATATAGATTCACCTGCAGTTATGATGAAGAGAGTGCACCCCAACCTCCCCTGATAATTATCTACGATACCAGCGGTCAACCTATCGCCTCCAGCCCATCTTCATCCTTCACCTACCGTCCTGAGCAGTCAGGGAGCCACTATCTCTCCGTGAGCAGCAACGGCGACACACCCTTGAACTACAGCCTCTCCGCAACATATGAACGAATGGGCTACACCCTTAACTTCACCAATCCAGATAGTATGGGAAGCGATTATGAGGCAGTTAGCTCCTCTATCGAAAGCGCCATCCAACAGTGGGCTAACCAGATCATCCTTACCGGACCCTCAACCGCCACCATTGACATCGAGATCACAGGAGCCAATCTAGGCAGCTCTACCCTAGCCTCAGCCAGTTCTCTCAGCCCTTTTTGGGAAGATGGCGAAGAGAATGGAATGCGTTACGTAGCCAACAACGTATTACACGAAATCAACACAGGAGAAGATATCAACGGCAGTGAAGCAGATGTACTGATCAACCTCAACACCTCACTACTCTCCAGCTTCTGGTTCGATCCCACTCCAGAGATCCGAGATGATAACGCACCTACCGTGCATCCTTGGCGCACACAAGAGCACTATGATTTCGTCGGAACCATCATGCACGAGTTCGCCCATGCTCTCGGATATAATGGTTGGTATCACTACTCTCCTCCACCAAACGGCGCCACCGGGCTTGAGAATAGTTTTAACCAGCTCTCCGAATTTGACCGTAACATCGAATGGAGTGACATTCAAAACAGCTTTGTATTTACCGGCTCCAATGCCACGGAAACCTATCAAACACTCGAATTCAGTGGCTACCTGCCGCTCCACTCTGAGGGAGATGCATCAGGTGTTGACCTCTATCACTACGGTAGCAACTCCTCCAGCGATTCATTGGGTGATTACCTGATGGATGACAACTCCAACCCAGGAACTAGCTATACCATTAGCAGCCTCGACACTGCTATATTACAAGACCTTGGTTACCTTATTGGATGATTTACACATCCAAAATAGCTATTTACCACCTAAATTAGGGAAACCACACATTTAAGAGCATCTCTAAATAATGATTTTCTCTAACTCTTAAGACTATCTTAAGACTCTCATGACAAAATAAAATCAAATCAACAAATTCATTGACGGGAAAAAATGATGAGCATGATATTGCAGCTCCTGCTGAGTCCTACTCCATCAACGGCATCGACATTATCAAAACAGAGTCCAACCACTACGGCTCTGAAACCTCCACCTACCACAATTTAGATAGTGATGGGATATACACAAAAATCTCTGAACAGTGGAGCAATCACACAAGTTATGCTCCAGATAGAACCCTACTTAATCATGCTAAAACAATATTACAACAATAAAATAGTGCATCATTTAACCCTTCAATCTGTCGCAGTGAAGATCTTGCTATGGCTTATGGTCAGTACATCCCCTGTTCATGCACTCAATGCCGGAGACAACATCGCTAAACTCATTACAGAAAATAACCTAACGAATAAGGTTAGATTGTGATTCTCGCGCCAAACACAGGCACTCCCATCAAGCGGGGGGAGTAATCCAACAGTCTGTTGTGGTGTCAATCAGTAGTAGCGAGAAGCCACAATCTGAACCGTTTGTTGTACAAGCCCGGTCAGAGCCCTATGCAGATAGCTTTTTGCCGTTCTCACCGGTCGGGCTGAATTTGGGATAAAAATCAAGAACCCTCCGCAGCCAGAGAGAGCCAT
>JABIFG010000245.1 GCA_018650795.1 Fidelibacterota bacterium | reverse complement strand
GATCACTGTTGAAAAATCATATTGCATCACACCATCAACCAGCATGGAGTTTTTGTCAATCAGAAAACCACTAATCTGGTCCTGGAGACCAGCGCCGATATAGGAGAAAACTCCAATAACGCCCATGGCTGCACCAGCAGCTTTCTTGGGTGCAATATCAATGGCAAATAATCCACCTAAGGCTGCTAAAAGCCCGCTGAGTGTAAAGCCATATATAAAGAATGCAGAAGTAAGGATAATAGGATGGCCTGGAGCCAGATAAAAAATAACTACGAGGGCCATGATCTCAATTACACCAAAAAGCAAGGTAACAGGTGGACGTTTTGCACCAAAATATTTATCAGATATCCAACCATAGGCGACACAACCGATAATACCGGCTAGCGTATTCAATCCAAGAATCCCCCCTGCTTCAATGAGAGAATAACCTTTGGCTTCCTGCAGATATAGTATGCCCCAACTATTAATGGCATAGCGGGTCATGTACATACTGGCACTGGCAATCCCCAGGATCCAGATAGCCGGGGATTTCAAAATTATCTTCTGTGCATCCCTGGTATTGGCATGCTTGTTATCCTCAGCACCATGATCATTTTTCCAGTCGGCAATGGAAGGGAGCCCCAATGTTTGAGGTCGATCTTGCATGACCAGATATATCGCATATGCTACAAAAATACTAAAGAGCCCTGGTCCAATAAATCCAGCACGCCAACCCCAGAAAGAGACAATTGACGCTGTTACAACAAAGGTAAGCCCTTCACCGATAGCATGAGCGGTACTCCAAATCCCGTAATAGAGACCTCGTTCCTTATTGCTGTACCAGTTTGACAGCGAGACAGCGCCTGTCGGTGCTCCATAACCCTGAAACCAACCATTAAATCCCCAAAGTATGATCCAGATCCACAGTACTGTAGACCAACCCATGGCGATATTCACGATCGCTGACATCAACACACCAAAGGCAAAAAAGCGTTTAACATTGGCATGATCGGCCAGGAAGCCATTGGTCAGTTTTCCCAGCGCATAGGCATAAAGCAGAGCAGAACCGATATTTCCCAGATCCATGGCCGAAAAAACACCACTATCAATGAGCGGCTTTTTAACAACATTCATAGCCAAGCGCAAAGGATAAGCAAATCCATAACCGACTGTTATGGCCAGCATAACCTTCAGTCTGTATTTTTTATAAAGTCGATCAATCGTAGCCTGATCCTGGATAGGTTCGATGTCCTCACCAGTGGCAAAAAAACTCAATATTTTATTCATGCCTGCTCCTTTGTTGTCTGATCTTAAGGGATTAGTACAATTTTCATGGCAGATTTAGCTACATGGTCCATACAATTTAAATCCAAGCCCAATTTTGTGAACGCGGCTGGTCCATCTTTCATGGATACAGTTTCAGTAAAGAAGTTATCCATTTCCAGTTGTTTGGAATCGAGCATATCTATAGCCGGAACCATGGTGTTTTGACCGATATATGATCCTAACACTTTGATGGCATTACGCGTGATATCGTATGGTTTAATGGTTACATCAATACTGCTGTCCATACCAAAGGCCAGAACTTTGCCACCAGGAGTCACATACTTGATCGCATTTGCTAGTTGGGTTCCAATTGCATCTATGACGATGTCAAATTTTTTCCCATTAGTTAGCCTAAGGACCTCTGCTTCAAGATCACATTCCTCAGGATTTAATACGGGGTGACCAAACTTTTTGGCGATACCTATACGAAAAGGATCAATTTCTGTAGTGACAACTTTGGTGCCTGCATTTCTGGCTATGGCGGCGAATAAATACCCAATGGGTCCACATCCTAATACCAAAACAGAATCATAAGGCTGCATTTGAACAATATTCATACCGTTTAATACAGTCGCCAGCGTTTCAACCTGGGTTGCCGTTATATCATCCAGGGAATCAGGAATTTTGAAACATACATCTTCTGTTGCCAACACATACTCGGCATAACCACCATTTTGAAATACACCGAGAGTTCTGTTCTTCAATTCAATACATTGAGAACTTTGACCACTTCTACAAAATTCACAAACGCCACATCTGGAATTGTTATCCAGTGCTACCCTATCACCCAAGGCAACGGCCGTTACCGCACTTCCTATTTCTACTACTTCTCCGGCGAATTCATGGCCCAGCACTACATTTTTTTTGTAGGCATGCTTGCCTTCCAGCATTTTTACATCGGTTCCACATATGCCACAAGCCGCGACCTTCACCAGAACCTGATTTTGGGCTGATACGTGCGGAAACGCTATCTCCTCAAAATCAATTTTACCGATATCTTTAAACAATAATGCTTTCATGGTTTCCATACATTCCCCTCGTTTCTCATGCTAAACATGATCATTTATAATTTTCATTCATTACATCACAGTTTCAATTTTGACATGTACTCAATTGTTTTCTTAGCTGAAGTTTTTCCATCAGGAAATGGTAGTATCTCAGCGGAAAGAAAACCGTTATAGTTGACAGAATTGAGTTGGTTTACGATTTTCTGGAAATCCAGATGTCCCGCTCCAGGGTACCAGCGATTTGAATCAGCAATATGAAAATGGAAGATCTGCTGATCTGCATTTTTAATGCTCTGGTAAATATCAGGTTCTTCGATATTCATGTGAAAAGAATCCAGGAGCAACCCAACATTATCTTTACCCAGTTTCTTTAGCAGACTTAGGCCCTGGTCAACAGTGTTGATAGTATTTGCTTCATAGCGGTTACAGGGCTCAATGGCCAGTCTTACAGTGGGATTTACTGAGGCACATTCATCCAATGCCTCAATGATCCACTGATCGGCCTGTTCCGGATCATTATCATCTTCAACAATACCGCGGATCAACCCGATAATGACCAGCGAATTCAGTTCAGAGGCCAGATCCACCTGACTTTTTATACGGTCGATGGCCTGACGTCGGATGCTGGGGTCAGGATCTGAGAAGGAGATTCCCTCTTCCCCATATGCCTGACCCGTACCAATCGCTGATACGGGAAAGCCTTGATCGATGGTCAATGCTTTCACTTTGGGAATATCCAGCAGCCTTGGATCACGCACAGTGAGCTCAATGCCATCATATCCCAATGATTTTATGAGCTTGGTGTTTTGCTCCAGATTTCCCTTAAAAGCAAGCGCTGCAAATTTTGCTGGCTGCGTCGAAACGACGATACTCAGTTTCATGTCCTAAAGACCCATCTTTCTGATAGCATAGATTGGTCGCCAACCTTCGGTGAAAGGTTCTTTCATATAGGGTTCCATCTCTTCTTCTGTACGCATAGTTGTCTTTTCGATTGGTGGTACAGTTCCTGAGGGGTAAGCCTCATAAATCTCTTCCCAAACCAATGTCAAATATGACAGGATAGCTGCGATGGTTCTTTTAGCTTTCTTGGCATCACTAATGGTGGGTCGGCCAACGACACCTTCTGGAATAGAGTTTATCTCCATTGGAAAATGTCCTTGCCCCTCAGACCATTTACTGGGTCGTGCAAAAGGGTCAACCGCTTTATCAAAGTGTCCATCGGGCAAATATCCATCTACTGTGGTTTCCTCTGCGAATAGCATTTCAACATACTCGGGTGCGAGCAGTAACATGACAGATGTTTCTGCCTCATCAGCGTGGAAAAAGTTGTCTTCCCAATCACCACCACGATCCCGTGTTCTAAAAAATTCTCTCACAGCCCGGTGCCAATCAATCATTCGAAATATGCCTGGTAAATTCCAGGTCTTTTGTAATTCTTGGATGGCAGCTTCTAAAAGCCAGGAATGCCCATGATTATTGATAAGGATAATTTTTCTGAATCCGTCATTCCACAAACCAAGCATGACATCAATTAATGTCTGCTTCAATGTGTCATCACTTACATGGATGGTGCCTGGCATGCCAACGTGATGATGGGGATGACCTCCATAATTTATCGGATTCCACACAATATTTACTGGATGATCCGTTTTTTCAGAATGACGTCGAACGCCTTCCAGAATCTGGGTAACCATAAAGGTATCCAGGGCTGTAACCGTATGGATACCGTGAAGTTCCGTACAGCCTATGGGTACAAATACAATGTCATTCTTTTTTCTGTTCTCAACCACATGCTGGCGAATTGTGGTTTGGACATAGGTTCCAGGTTTAGCCATCTCTGAGGGTGTTGGAATACCATAGTCATCTAATATTCCATCAATTTCCTCTTCAGTGGCTTCCCAGATTTTTTTCTTCATCCGACCTACTGATGTATTTTCAAAAGATAGATCTGTACGATTCGTTTTTAACCAGTCATTCATTGTTCTTTCCTCTAATCTTATTTTGGAAACATTGTAATTTTGACTTCATTTCTATCAGTCTGAAGCATCTTCAGATTTTCAGGAATCTCTTCCAAACTGATTCTCTTGGTAATGAGCCCAGAGACATCCATACCTCCAGCCATTGATGCAATGACTCTAGGGAAGGTGCCGTGACCGGAATGCCCTTGTGCGCCCACTACCTGGGCTCGTCGTACCTGAAATACTTCACCATTCATGGGAATTTTGTCATCTGCTCGAGCAACAATCACTACCGTTGCATTTAAGGCTTTGCCCTCCCATATGACTTTCTCAATATCTTGCCAGACGACACTTGGCAATCCGGTGGCTTCCAAGATCAGATTGGCACCCATTCCATTGGTTATTTCCAGGACTCGATCAGCAACATTTTCCTTGTCTGGATCAATACCGTGGGTCGCCCCAGTTTTAAGTGCTAGCTCACGTCGCGACTTTGAGGGTTCTGAGATAATCACATGCGCTGCTCCAGCATGTTTCAACACTGCACAGGCCGCAATACCCACGGGACCGCTACCCATAACCAATACTGAATCCCCTGGTCGGATTCCACCACCACGTTCAATAACAGCATTGTAGGCAACTGATGTGGGCTCCACTAAAGATCCCAAATCAAACATTTTTTGTTCCCCATAAATGGGTCTAAGTGCTTCAATACTCCATATGTAACGTGCATCAACTGCAATATAATTTGTATATGCACCATCAATGGAAAACCCTATCTCTTGCAACGATTCACAGTGATTTGGATATCCATCAGCGCAGGGACGACAACTTCCACACCAGATCATTTCTTCAGCACAAACAGCTTCACCAACCTGAAAAGGAAGACCTGTTGTTTTATTGATCGCATTGGGACCTGCTTTGGCTACAACTCCTGAATATTCGTGACCCAAAGTCGCTGGAAATGCTGTAAGCCCAGGATAAAATATGTATCCGTCTTCGTCGGTTTGCAGCATATGCACATCGGAACCACAAATACCACACGCTTTAATCTCGATCAAAACTTGAGTGTCATTGGGTTCAGGAATATCCTTCTCAACAAAATCCACATAGGGGTTCCGCCAGACTTTACTTCCCAGGTAAGTAAGCTTCCCTTCAATATCTTTTGAACCCAATTTGAAATCAGGCTTTGGATCCCATTCTGCAAATAAGCTTAACGTTTTCATTGATAATCCTTTCAAATACCTAATTCTATTTTTTTGTTTAATAATCGGAGACTTTGACGACTTTGTCTTTTTTCAACGAATCTGTGGCTGCCACAGCAATCTGTAAGCCAGCAATCCCATCTTCAATCGTGACCAGGGGATCTAAGCCACGGGTCAGATTGTTGAGATAATCGATCAATTGTGATACATAGGCTTCATAAAATCGTTCTGGGAAATACGGTATCACATCGTGGGTAACACCTTCCTTGGTCATTACCAGGAGCGGTGTGTCTTTTAAATATCCCGCCATGAGACTGCCTTTGGTACCCAGGACTTCAGCCCGAATATCGTATCCATAAACACCATTACGGCTAATATCAATTTCCCCCAGCGCATTGGATGCGTATTTGAAGGACATGATGACATTATCAGTATCACCTACCGAGGCTGCTTCTGGATAAGCCAAAGCACAGCCGATGGAATAGACGCTATCGATCTCACCCATACACCACCGGGCAATATCAAAATCGTGAACGGCCTGATCGATGATCTGACCACCGCTATTTTCGGGGCGCAAATATTCTAGTGTAGGTAGATATGGATCACGTGAACTTCCGCGAAAAACAACAGGCTCTCCGATAACGCCTTGATCAATTTTTTGCTTTAGAGCTGCAAAGCTCTTATCAAAGCGACGCATATAACCCTGTTGGTAAAATATTCCGTGTTGTTTGATGGCAGATTGCATCTCACGGGCATCTTTAAGATCAAGGGTCATTGGTTTTTCGCAAAAAATGGATTTTCCAGCTTTTGCAGCGTCAATTACAATTTCTTTATGATTAGAAGTTGTAGCTACAACGATAACAGCATCGACATTCCCATCATTTATCAGATCGAGATGATTGTCATATTGAGTAGGGATATCGTATTTTTCTGAAACTGAGTTTACGCGATCCGGGAAGAGATCAGCAGCGGCTACCACATTAGCATCCGGAACGCGTTGCACTAGAAATTCGGCATACATACTGCCTAATCGTCCAGTGCCGATCAAACCGATATTTACTTTTTTTCCCATTGAATGAATGCCCCCGCTTCCATTTTTGTCTATTTTATAGCTACTGACGCCCTCTCGACCAAGCGAGATTTAAGCGTAATTGTTTGTGGCTTTCCCTCAGTATTCTCAATTCTTTCAAGTAGAAGCTTCATGCTTTCTACCCCCATTTCATAGATAGGTTGATGCATGGTAGAAATGCCATGATGCTGTGTACGGCTGAGCAATAAATCATCATAGCCGACCAAGGCAACATCGTTGGGAATATCGAGTAACAGGTTTCTAGCCGCGTTTTTTACCTGATAAGCAATTCTGTCATGACCTCCAAAAATGGCTGTGACTGGCGGAACAACATGAAGCATATCATTGGCATTTTGTAAGCATCGGGCCTCGTTAAAAGGACCTCGGCTGGCGAATATTACTGACTCATCTATCTCTATATCATGATCTAACAGAGCCTGTTTGTAGCCCTCTAAACGCAATATCTCAGTACTGAACAAAGAATTCATGATCATTCCGATCCTGGTGTGACCGTGCTTGATCAAATAGGAAGTAATCTTATAGGCACCTTCATAATTATCAGTAGTAACCAAATCGGTATCAACGTTCTTTATGGTACGATCAGCCAGAACGACCGGAATGTCGTTTGCTTGAAATTTCTCAAGGATAAGTCGGTTTTTCTTATTGGAGGCGGCTGTGGGAATAAAAATCACACCGCTGACGGTGTTTTCGATAAGCCGATCGGCATGAAAGTCAGCTTGAACATAAAGATCATCAGAATTACATAGTATGGTACTAAGTCTTTTATTGACAGCCTCATCTTCAATTCCCCGGGCCAGCTCGGGTGCGTATCCTCTACGGATATCTGGAACAATAACGCCAATAATATTTGAGCGCTGCTTAACATCTTTTTTATAGATGACAAAGGTTCCAAGCCGTTTTTTACGCTCGAGATAGCCTTTGTTTACAATATTGGTAATAGCCTGTCTGATGGTGGCTCGTGCAAGTCCAGTGATCTCTCCAAATTCCTTTTCGGTAGGGATTTTATCACCCTGCTTGTAGACACCCTGGGTGATCTGCTCTAGCAGCCAGGTCTGAAGTTGGAAGTATTGTGGGACAGGACTATTACGGTCAATTATCATCATTTTTCCTATTTTATTCACCAAATATAAAAAACTATGTCTATTTGTCTATACATTTTTAAATAAAAATTAATAATAATCTGTCTTGTGGTTTAGATATTATACAATAAGGGCTTAGTGTAAATACGTTAACAATATTTATACTAAATAATACTTGCATGAGAACAGCACTATGTTTAATGTATAGACAATTCTTTTCAAAACATGCGAAATTCATGAAAGGGGAATACTATGAATTTAAGCAATGCGGCAATAGCTAAAAAGGCGATGACCTTTATAGCTATTGCCTTATTTCTGGCTGTAAGCGCTCTATCAGCTGCTACAGTAAGTGGAGTTATTACCGATTCACGAACAGGGGATTATTTACCTGGGGCCAATGTAATGCTGGAAGGTACAAATTTTGGATCAGCCACTGATCGATCTGGTGAATTCCGAATTACTGGCGTTCCTGAAGGAGAATATGTCCTGGTTGCCAATTATATTGGATATGATAAAACCAGTCAGGCTATAACCGTAACCTTTGATTCTGATCTTAATCGTGTCGACTTCGAATTAACCGCTAGCTACATAGGTTTAGATGAAGTTATCGTTTCAGTTTTGCGGACCGGTGAGGCCAAAGCCTTGAGCCAGCAAAAATCATCTGACAAAATTCAGAATGTTATCTCTACTGAGCAAATTGAAAAATTTCCAGATCCAAATGCTGCTGAAGCACTCTCCAGATTACCTGGAGTTTCGGTGCAGAAAGATCATGGTGAAGGTAGATACATTCTTATTCGTGGTTCTGCAGCTCGTTTAAATTCAACGCAAATCAATGGGAATACCCTCCCCTCTCCTGAAGATGACAATCGCAATGTATCACTTGATGTTATCCCTTCTGATCTATTGGCAGGTATTGAAGTGAGCAAAGCTTTAACACCTGACATGGATGGAGATGCCATCGGAGGTTCTGTTAACCTCATATCAAAAACAGCTTTTGATTTTGACAAACGAGTTATTAAAGCTGATTTCACAGGCGGCTACAAAGCCTTACGGGGCGGTGTTGGTGAGAAAGCGACCTTTACTTTTGCAGATATATATATGGACGGTAAACTAGGTGTTCTCATTGGTGGAAGTTATAACAACGATAACCGAGCCACTGATAATATCGAGATGGAATGGGGTGATGCCTATGAAACTGTCACTAATATAGTCGATGAATTTGAAGTGGATGATGATGATATTACCGATACAACCTGGATCTATGAGGTTGACGAAATCGAAGATGTAAAAGTCCTCAATGATATGCAGATGAATTATTATGATGTTCGTCGTCAAAGAGTGGGTATGAGTGCCAACTTTGACTACAAACTGAATAAGAACTCCACCTTCTCCATAAAATTCTTAAATAACAATTTTAAAGATTTTGAAGACAAGCAGAGATATCGTTTGCGTTTTGATAAATCGGTTGATGAGGAAGAACCTGGTACTGGCTGGACAGATGAGAACACCATCGTTGGTGCCCGGATCGAGCGTGAATTAAAACACAGGACCTCTGAGTCCATCATCCAGAGTGTAGCTTTTGGTGGCGAGCATCATTTTGATGCCCTTGATCTGGATTATAACCTTTCTCATGCTACTGCTTCTGAAACCAGAACACCTAGCCGGAATATCGTCTTTACGGGAAAGGGCATTGACTTCACCACCGATGTTAGTGATTACACATACCCCACTTTCTCAGTGGACAATGGCTTTGATCTAAATGATGCCAGTGAGTACGAATTTGACGAAATGGAATATAAGGATGGCGAGTCTACGGAAGATAAGGACCTGACTGCTTCTTTAAATATCAAAATGCCCTATACCTTCGGGAATGTGGTCGGCTCATTGAAATTAGGTGGTAAATACAAGGATAAGAATAAGAATTCTGATAAAACCAACGAGCTAATATATGAATGGGATGGTGATGACGATCTGACCCTGGAAGGTATGACCAATGAGCTTGATGGTTCCGAATTTATGGATGGTAACTACGATCATCAAATGGGTATTGATCCTGACAAATTCAATGAATTCTGGGAAGACAACGGTGATTTTGAATCTGAGCCAGGCTTAGAAGCAAACTTCTATGAAACCTGGGATGCCAATGAAGTCATCACTGCTGGTTATGGTATGACCACCCTTAAGATGGGCAAAATATCAGTAGTAGCAGGTGCTCGTCTGGAAATGACCAGTACAACCTACAATGGCTGGAAGGGTGATTTAGCATTAGTTGAAGATGGGGATGCTGAGATGGAAAAAGTTTCAGACTCCTATGATTATTCCAACTTTCTACCCATGGTTCATCTACGCTATGACCTTAACGACAAAATGGTGATCCGGACGGCTTTTACCCAAACCATGTCACGACCAGATTACATCACCCTGGTCCCCTACCAAAAGTTCGATGACGGAGAACTTGAAATTGGGAATCCGGGATTAATTCCAACCACTGCTACTAATCTAGATCTTATGGTTGAATATTATATTGGTAAACTGGGAATTTTATCGGCCGGTGTCTATTCAAAAACCCTGGCAGACTATATTTACAACCGGGTCGTCGAACCGGAAGATATGCTGTTTGGCGATGAAGAAGTTGAAGAGATCCTGGAACCGGTCAATGGTGCTGATGCAACTATCAGTGGTTTCGAAGTTCAATGGAGTCAACAATTGACCTTCCTGCCAGGAATATTAAGCGGCTTGGGGATCTACACCAACTATACTCATACCACTTCTGAAGCCCAGTACTTCGATCGAGACCCAACTACCATGCCAGGACAGGCAGATAATGTTGGTAACGTTGCTGTCTCATTTGAAGCAGGTGGTTTTACTGCTCGAGCCTCCATGAATTTCCATGGTATGTACCTGGAAGAGGTAGGTGGAGATGAAGATGAGGATATCTATTATGCAGATAATACTCAGACCGATCTCTCGTTTACCTATGATCTGAATAGCGGTATCATGCTCTATGCCGATATCGTAAATCTGAATAATTCACCTATGATCTATTATCAGGGTGGTGAAGATTTCCCCATTCAGAGAGAGATCTATTCACAGGGATTTAGAATGGGTGCCAAGTTTAACTTTTAAGAGTTAAATAATATTAGCTAAAAAAGCCGCTATAAGATTGATTTTATAGCGGCTTTTTTAAAACTACCAAATTTAAAGAAAGACAAATCATGAAAGCACTTTTAACGTTCGCGGTCCTATTGATGCTTTTGCTTATGGCGTGTTCCCAGAAAGTAATCATTACTGATCCAGTTGCATCTGTATACGCAACCATGGAAACCGCACCGGTACCAATTAATGCCGATGCAGCAGATGATCCCTGCATTTGGATTCATCCCACGGATCCTTCATTGTCAACTATAATTGGTACTCATAAGGAAGGGACTATTGGACTCCTCATCTATGATCTTGAAGGAAATGAGTTATCCCAAATAGCAGAAGGTCGCATGAACAATGTAGATATTCGTTATAATTTTCCTTTGGGGGGAGATTCTGTCGCCTTGGTTACAGGTGGAAATCGTACTGAAAACACTATTTCAATCTATAAAGTAAATGTTGAAACCAGAGCCTTGGAAAATGTTGCAGCCCGTAAACTTCCAATCGGTTTGGATGACGGTATTTATGGTTCTTGCATGTATTATAGTGTTAAGACAGGAAAATTTTATGCCATAATTAATGAAAAAACCGGGAAAATTGAACAATGGGAGCTCTTTGACAATGGATCAGGGAAGGTTGATGGAAAACTTGTAAGAACCTTATACGTTGATTCCAAACCTGAGGGATGTGTTGCAGATGATATTCTGGCAAAACTCTATGTTGGCGAAGAAAATGAAGCATTATGGAAGTTTGAAGCTGAACCGGATGCAGGTGTAGAAAAAACTTTAGTGGAAGCCAAAAACACACATTTCGTGGAAGATATAGAAGGACTTTCCATATTCTATGCCGATAGAGAAACGGGTTACTTGATAGCATCAAGTCAGGGCAACAACACGTTTTGTGTATATACACGCGAGGGTGATAATTCCTGGATCGGGACCTTTCAGGTAATTGCCGGTGAATCCATTGATGGTACTGAGCATACTGATGGATTAGATGTTACAAATTTTCCGCTTGGTGATGCATTTCCTAGTGGAATGTTTGTTGCTATGGACGGGATTAATGATGTGGGTAATCAAAATTACAAAGCGGTTCCCTGGGAAGCTATTGCAAAGGGAATTTCACCTGAGCTTAAGTTCAACACTACCTGGGATCCACGCATCGTTAAGTGAGATATTCGGACATGACCATAAGTCAAAAAGTCGCTATTGGGTTGGTTTTATAGCGACTTTTTTAAGGTCATAAATAAAAGGAGGTAACTGTGAAACACTTCATGATATTAATGATTCTAGTATTATTTATTTTTACAAGCTGTGACCCAAAAGTCGTTATCAATGATCCAGTTGCATCCGTACAGGCGACTGTTGAAACTGACCCTGTACCGAGTAACGATGACGCTGCTGATGATCCCTGCATCTGGATCCACCCGACTGATCCTTCCCTATCAACGATCATCGGGACCCACAAGAAAGCCGGTGCTGGACTTCTGGTTTACGATCTTGAAGGAAATGAATTACAACGGGTTGACTGTGGTCGCACAAACAATGTGGACTTACGTTATAATTTTCCTCTAGGAGGCGATACTGTAGCATTGGTTACAGCAGGAAACCGGGATTTAAATTCCATTGCTATTTTCAAAATCGATCCCGTTACGAGAATGCTTACCTCAGTTTCGGCCAGAAACATACCCCTGGGTTTAGAAGATGGAGTATATGGTTCGTGTATGTATTTCAGTTCAAAAACGAATAAATTCTACGCCATTCTTAATGATAAGACTGGCAAGATCGAGCAGTGGGAATTGTTCGATAACGGTGCTGGTTTGGTTGATGGAAAACTTGTCCGCACCCTCTATGTCGATACGCAGCCAGAAGGCTGTGTTGCAGATGATATCCTGGGAATTCTGTATGTTGGTGAAGAAGATCAGGCGCTTTGGAAATTCCAGGCTGAAGCTGAAGCTGAGACAGGCAAAACCTTGATCGATTCTGTAAATAATCATTTCGCCGCTGATCTGGAAGGTATAAGCCTGTTTTATGCTGATAGTACAACGGGTTATCTGATTGTTTCCAGTCAAGGCAATAACACCTACACCATCTATACCAGGGAAGCTCCAAATACCTATGTGGGTACCTTTCAGATTGTTGACGGCGAAAACATTGATGGTACTCAGGATACTGATGGGTTGGATGTAACCAATTTCGGATTAGGCTCAGCATTCCCAAATGGGATGTTCGTCTGTCAGGACGGGACCAATCCTGGTGCGACCCAGAACTTCAAGGCAGTCCCCTGGGAAGCCATCGCAAAAGGAATATCGCCTAAGCTTAAGATAGTAACCGATTGGGATCCGCGCGTCCTTAGGTGAGTATAGCAGTTATGACTGATGTTAAATGGATCATATCAGATACTCTGGTAAATGACCTGCCATAAGTATCGTGTCACTCATCGAAACTTTATAACTATTCTAATCCGCAGAGAAATGTGAAAGTACACTGATATGAAAACAAATTGGATTCGCATCACCCTAACTGCTCTAATTATGTTGTTCTACATTGCTTGTAGCGGCAAGAAAGATACTACAATTGTATTTAAGTACGCCAACTCACAGCCTGAGCAACATCCCAGAAGTCAATCCATGCAATTCTTTAAACAAGAGTTGGAGAAACGGAGCCAGGGTAGAATTCAGGTCGAAAATTATTTTTCAGCCGTTCTAGGAACCGAATTTGAGGTTCAGGATATGGTAGCGACGGGTGCATTGCAAGGAACTCGTGGTGGTGGGTTCATTCATGCAAACAAAAAGTACTATATCTTCACCCTGCCCTTCATCGTGAACAATTGGGATGAAGCTTTGAGGCTTGTTCATTCAGATTTTACAAAAGAAGTCAATCTGGAAGCCCGTAAGAATGGCTACCATATTCCTGCCTGTGGAATTTCTCAAGGTTTTCGAGCTCATACTAATAATCGCAGACCCATTCAGACACCTGATGATCTCAAGGGGCTCAAGATGCGCGTACCCCAGCAGGAGGTCTATATCGTCAACGCTCAGGCTCTAGGTGTAAACCCCCAGGAACTACCTTATAGTGAAGTCTACATGGCCCTCAAAACCGGCGTTGTTGACGGTCAAGATAATGCCTTATCAAATATCTGGGATTATAAGATCTATGAGGTTCAGAAGTATTTATCACTGAGTAATTATGGTACGGGTCCTGATCCTTTCATGGTGAATCTGGATTGGTATAATGTCCTATCTCCGGACCTTCAGAAGCTATTTGACGAAGTAGCTGTGGAGGCGATGGCATATAGTGATCAATTGAATCAGGAAAACGAGGCGATATACATCCAAAAACTGACTGAGAAGTTGGAAACGAATACGATCACTCCCGAAAACCTCGATAAATTTCGAAAAGCAACCGAGCCGGTCTATCAGTATTTCATTGAAAAAGGCTACTTCAGCAAAGATGATGTTAACCGGGCAAAAACCAGCATCAGCGATTAAGTGATAAGCGTCCAATGAAGTGGTTGATCCTGATGGAACGTAGATTGAAGCAGCTCCTGGAAGTACTGTTGATTCTCTGCTTTTCTGGGATTCTCGCCCTGGTATTGCTTCTGGTCGTCCTGCGTTATGGCTTTAATACAACCCTCATTGGAGGCAATGAATTTGTGGTGATCCTTTTTGTGTATGCTTCTGCATTGGGTGCCGCAGTGGTCCTGGGCAAAAATGAACATATTTCCATAACCTGGTTTGTTAACCGCCTGCCTCTTGAATATCGTAAATACGCCGATATTATTAATTTTGCATTAGTGGGTTTTATCAACGGTGTCATGCTTGTTTATAGCATCGGTTGGATAGCGACTACCGGGGATTATGTATCAGCCGCCCTGGGGATTCCTCAATATTTCGCCCAAATGGCTGTACCTCTAGGTTGTGGTGTGGCACTGTTGTACTCCCTGAACCAGATTCTTCTCACGCTCTTTTCAGACAAGACTTACGATCCCAGCTTGTGACGATCCTACTTTTATCTCTGTTACTGTTCCTCATCCTGGGTATCCCAATTGCCTATGCACTGGGACTCTCCTCTTTTGGATATTTTGTTATCCAACACCCTGAATTGCTAGACATTCTGCCTATGCGTTTTTTCTCAGGGCTTAACCTTTATGCTCTGATTGCCCTGCCCCTCTTTATTCTCATGGGATTGCTCATGAATAGTTCAGGGATCACAGCTCGTCTGATTGATTTCAGTCTACTTTTTGTAGGGCGGCTGCGAGGAGGTCTGGGTTTGGTCAATGTCATGGCTTCGATGATCTTTGGTGGAATCTCCGGGTCCTCGGCGTCAGATACAGCTTCAATTGGAGCGGTTTTGATCCCTGAAATGGAAAAACGAGGATATCCGAAAAGATTTGCTGCTGGTATAACAGTAGCGTCCTCAACCATGGGCATGATCATACCCCCCAGCATACCCATGGTGCTTTACGCCATTATCGCCGAAGAGTCGGTTGGTAAATTATTTCTTGGGGGTCTCATTCCAGGTGTGATGATAGGTTTGTTTCAGTTAGGCATCGTTTTGATCATCTCAATAAAAAATAACTACCCAACGGAAGAAGTCTCCCTGACCCTCCAAAATGTTGTGCGTCAGGGTAAACGTTCAAGTGTAGCACTGGTAATGCCACTATTTGTAGTGGGCACAGTTGTATTTGGCGTCGCTACAGCAACAGAATCTGCAGCCATGGGGGCCGGTTACGCTCTATTAGTTGGTATACTATTAACCACGGGTGTAGCACGCAGCAACTACCTGAAAAAGACCCTGCCGCAGACCTTGAATTCTGCCATCCAGACATCAGCAAAAATTATGATCATCATCGCCATGTCAAAATTGTATATCTGGGTATTGGCCCTGGAACGTATTCCAGAAGCAGTCACAGCTTTTGTGGTAGCCATGGCTCTACCACCCACGGTGATGCTACTCTTCATTGTTTTAATCATTTTGATCGCTGGGACCTTTATCGATGTCTCCCCTGCCATTATGCTCTTAACCCCTGTTTTCCTGCCCGCCTGCGTGGCTGTGGGTATCTCACCCATTCAGTTTGGAGCCATTCTGATCTCTGCTCTGGCGGTCGGTGCAGTCACTCCACCAGTGGGTACTTGCATAAACGTTGCATCTGCTATATCCGGCTTGGGGATCGGTACTATTTTTAAAGGAGCAGCACCTTTTTTACTCGCCAATGTAATCACGCTGATCTTGATCAGCATCTTCCCGGCCTTGACGCTGTGGATACCATCTCTGTTTATGAATTAATGGAAAATATATACTGATAACCTAACGAAATCCTTCTGGGTACAAACGAAATCCTTCTGGGTGGAGGCGTTATGAAGCGAATCGGAATTGTTGGTTTAGGTGACATGGGATCGGGAATGTCGACTAACCTGCTCAAGGCAGGCTATTCACTGACCGGTTTTGATGTCAATGCAGCGCGAGGTCAGGCATTTGCCGATCTTGGTGGCACACTGGCTGGAAGTAGCCATGAAGTGGGTGAAAAGTCAGACCTGGTCTTTGTCATGGTCTTGAATGGTGCCCAGGTCTATGAAGTCATATGTGGGGAGACTGGTTTATTGAATGGTCTGCAGTCAGGTGCCACCATTGTGGTATCGGCGACGATTGATCCTGAGGAAGCCAAAGCTCTGATAGATCCAGTCACACAAAAAGGAATCAATTTGGTTGATTCACCGGTGAGTGGTGGTAAATCGGGTGCAGATGGTGGGAATTTAACCCTCATGGCTGCAGCACCCCTTAATGTATTCAACGGTGTGAAGCCGGTCCTGGAAGCAATTGGTGGTAACATTTTTCATGTGGGAGAAGACATCGGCATGGGTCAGACCATCAAAGCATCGCTCCAGGCCTTTATTGGATCAACTTTTACAGCCATTTTTGAAGCATTGGTTCTAGGAGTAAAAGCCGGGGCAAAAGCTGAAACCCTCTACGAGGTGTTTGCCAGCAGTGGGGTGTCTAGCCCTCTCTTCAAGAATTGCGCAAAGCTTATTATGGAACGTCGTTTTGTAGGGACAGGTAGCCACATTGGTACCATGTATAAAGATCTTGGGATCTCCATGAATATGGCCAAGGATAATGGCGTTGCCATGTTTACCACAGCGGCAGCCTACGAGTTATTCCGTTCGGGTATTTCAATGTTTCCGGAGGAAGATAATTGGGCCATCATCAAGCTGTTGGAGCAGATCGCTGGAACTGAAGTTAAATTTGAAGAATCGAGGTAAAGCATGAAATTAGGTGTAATCACAGATGGAATCAGCAGGGACTTGGAATACTCATTAAAAGTAATGAATGAGACCGGATTGAAACATGCTGAATTGCAGTTTGTTTGGGACAAGGAAATTGGGGATCAAACACCAGAAGAGATTCAAAAGATCAAGGAACTCATCACCAAATACGATGTGTCGGTTCCATGTATAACGCGACACAACTTTGTCGGCATGCTGGTTATGCAAACTGAAACATCAGATGAAGCGTATCAGAAACATTTTAATGGCTTGAAGCGGTGTATTAAAATTGCCAAAGAATTGGGTACAGATACAGTGCGCATTATGAGTTTCAGAAAAGAAATGATCATTTTTGGTGAAAATGGTGCTGAAAAGTGGGTAGCAAGCACTGGAGCTTGGGAAAAAATGCTTAAACTACTGGAAGGTCCCATCCAACTCGCTGAAGATGAAGGCATAACCCTGGCAGTGGAAACCGGAAATAATGCCATGATTACTTCAGGGTGGCTTGGTAGAAAGCTCATTGACGATCTAGGAACAAAAAATCTTAAGATTATCTGGGATATCCCAAACACATTATACTGCACTGAGGTGCCCTATCCAGATGCCTATGAGGAAATCAAAGATTATCTCAGTCATATTCATATCAAAGACTGTATATCCGACATCTCCCGTGCTAGCGTAAAATTTTGCCCTTGGGGTGAAGGCGATATGGCACCGTATCTGGAACCAATTGCAAACGCCTTGAAACGGGACAATTACCAGGGTGTGATTTCCATGGAATCAGTGTATCATCCTGATGGGGGAACTTATGAGGATGGATTCAGAGAATGTCTGCCCATGGCCAAAAAACTTTTTGGTGATTGATATAAACTGAGAAGTGTTGTAATGACTAAAAGGGGCTGATTATTTGGTCCCTTTTTTTATGCTATTTTGAATGGGAGGTGAAACTTTAACCGATATAGAATAGCTGCAATCAAGATTACAACCGGAGGGTGAGCCCGTCGAAGTCACCGGCGAATACTGCCCATGGACCGGTCATTTCGATAAACTCAATGTCCTTTTTCGCTGAGAAAATCTTCATCAGAGATGCAATTTACTCCAGCTGCCTTCAAGTGTTGGGTAAAAATACCATCTCCTTCAACCAGCGTTCCTGAAAAGGTCCCATCATAGACCCTTCCGCAGCCGCAAGCCGGACTACGACTTTTGAGGATAGCCAGGTTAGTCCCTTCGGCCAGGCCTTTATCACGGCATAATTCAGCCCCGCTCTGAAATTGGAGGCTTACATCTTCCCCATTTTGGCGCAGGACCTGATCACCAACGATCTCAGCTGGTGGTCTGGGTATGGGGAGTCCGCCTGCTACTTCAGGGCAAACCGCGATAAGGGTTTTATCCTTGAGAAGGTTCGATAATTCTGAATTATGCTTACCCCGTCCATCGAAACGACATGCTTCTCCCAGGAGACAGGCAGAAATAAGTACAGAATTAGACATCCAGTTACCCCTGAGTCAATTCATAGCTGTATAGATTTGAGGTTGCATCACAGACTATATAGATAATCCCATTGACGGGGTCAAAAGCCACTCCCTCGGCTTGTTCAATGTCAAAGTGATACTCTGCTATCACCCCCGTGCTGGTGGACCATTCAAACAAGCTTTGGTCTTGATCGCTAATGATAAAATATTCGTCAACTTGTCTCCCCTGGCATATGCCCGATAAGTCAGTTGCAAAATCAACTGGATATAGCGTAACTACAGCCGCGCTGGAATCAAGGTGGAGAATATTAACGGGTGCTTTCTCGTTGATCACCATAAAACCTGTTTGTGACCAGGTTTGAGATAATCCTTCAAAGCCACTATTGGCAGCAGAGATTTGATAGTCACTGGTGAATTGTTCAAGCACATCACCGTTCTCATCCAAATGAATAAGCTTACCAAGCCCCTCTTCGATAACCCAGAGACCCTGTCCATCACCTGTGACAAATACGCCTTCCAGATCATTCCCCTGAAAACTCAGGATCTGGGAGGTTATTCCAGCGATTGAAAGCTGGTAGACCTTATTGTTCGGTGGATCGTTGACACAATACAAAAAACCATCAGACTCGTCAAATGACAAGCCTGATGGTTCTGGAATGTCGAGTTCTAAAACCTCGATCAAAGCAAGAGTCTCTGTTTTGTCTGCTGGTAGGCTATCCTGCAGATCGCAGGCAGCGATGATCAAGATCAGCAGTAATACAAAAACTCTCACTCAAACATCAACTATTCGTTGGTTGCGCCAGGAGTCGGTGTAGTGAATAATCCCCAGGTATCGCCACCATCAGTTGTGCGACCCATGGAAATGTCAGCATCCTGAGCATCATAGGTATAGCTGTCAAGAATGGTCATATCAGCATTGAACATGACAACCGCTTCACCATCACCAGACAATTTTGCATGAACATGAAGAACACCCTGATCGGCTTCTTTATCAAACCACAGGATTAGATATGCACCTGATGCAATTGTAGTAGCAGTGGCATCAGTAGTTGGTATCATATGAGGTTCAGCATCTTCTACATCATCACTAAAAAACATGCCACCAATATCAATGGCATCTGCCGATCCGTTGTATAGCTCTACCCAATCATCAAAATCGCCATTTTCATCAGCCAGACCTGCATCATTTGAAGCAAGGAATTCGTTGATTACCAGAGTACCAGTCAGAACATCATCTTCTGGACCTGTTGTATCGTCTGTATCACAGGCTATAAAAGCCATGCTCACCAAAGCTACTAGTAAATAAGTTAACCATTTCATCTTTTTCTCCTTTTATTGTGTTATCTTTTTAAAACGTTACCAATGTACGAAATTGTACATAGGAAAAATCATAATCCCCAATGGCTGCAGCCACTGAGTTATCTACCATCGTATAATTAAGCATAAAACGGACATTAGGATTAGCGTACCAGTTTAATCCAGCTGTATAGTTATTGGCTTTGCCACCATAAATTCCAGCATCAGGATCAGATAAATTCAGGTTGCTAAATCGCAGCGCAAATTCCCAGGCACCCATTGTTTGGTTATGTGGTGTAAGTGCTCCAAACTCTCCTTCATCATTTTTCCAGGGTTTTTTCTCGCCGGTAATGATCCAGCTTAAATGCGCATATCCACCAGATAATTTCACATCAGAAAAGCCGGTTTCGCGAGATAGATCAGTTTGGGCATATTCAGCCTGTAAAATAATATTATTGAACTGAATGGCTCCCTCAAGACCTAGCTGTTGGGTTGATTCTACATTCCTGATATTATCAGTATCCAGTGTTTCCAGATCACCCATCTTAGTTTCTGCTTCTGCATTGAAATCGATGATACCACGATCATCATTAGGGGCATATCGTGCGATAGCACCACCAAAATGCAACTGAGCATTTTGACCAAATTGGGGGCCGTAGGCAGCCCTTACAGCAAAGCCATTACCAGTTTCTTCAGATAACTGATTTTTGTCATCATCCATGCCCTGGGCAAACAATACTGCCGTGCTATACCAATTTGAGCCCCAGAGTGAGTAGCCTAGAGATGTGCGACGACCCATTTTGAACGCCAAGCTGATATATGAACGCTCCATGAAAGTCAGCAAGCGTGAACTGGTCAGCGTTTCAAGACCAAAGGGTACTTTGTAGTGACCCATTTTAAACATGGAGTTTTCCCAGTTATAGGCCAACCACATATCTTTGATCTCGACTTCATATTCAGCAATATCCATATCCCACTCAGCCTGCCAGTTGCCCCAGAAGTTCGCTTTGGATGCAAATCGGGCTTTCCGAAGATGCGTTCCATTGCTAAGAATCTCATCAGGGTCATCAAAAAACATAGCTGCATCGATATACATACGTACATCAAACCGCATTTTAAAATTGTTGTCCTCTGACTCAAGAACAAAATTACCATTTGATTTCCAGCCACTCGAGTCTGGCGATAGAGTTGATTGTCCAAAACCAGCCATACTCAAGGACACTAACAAAATAAAAATTAGTACCTGCTTCATTTTACTTTTCCTCCTTGTTCTACTTTTCATTTACTATTATTTTTTTCTTCGATCTTTTTTTTTAATTCTGTTCAATTTCATTCAGATCCACAATCATTTTGGCAATTTCACCTGTATACACGTTGATACGCTTCATGAGCTCCAGTAATTCAGTATGAATCTCGTGCGTTTTTAATGTTTCCTGACGAGATGAATGCATTCTCTGAAGATGAGCAACACGATACTCTTCCTCCAGATTCTGATATTTTTCCTGCTTCAGCATAACTTTTTTTGCTCGTTTTGGATCCAACTCAGAGAATGTTTTCTCCAGTCTGCTGATTTGCTTACACACCTTTTTATGATAACGAAGGAGTTCCTCCTTGCCCTCTTCCGAGAAATCTAGCTCCAAAGCGCGCTTTTTAGCAAGCAGGGGTAGGAGATTACGGTTAACGATATCACCAATCGTCTCCATGTGGCTGGACATTGTAATCATTGCAAAAACCTCAGGAACCTGAGAATCTGATAATGGTTGTTGCCCAATCTGTAATAGATAATTTTTCACTTTATACTCGAGGAAGTCGAGTTTCTTCTCACGCATTTCAATACCCTCTATTACAGTGAGCTTGGGATGAATTCTATCCATCCCAGGATCATTATCAACAAATGGCTGAATGAATGAGCCCAGCATGCGGTTGGTAATCTTAGCCATACGAGCAATCTCAGAACGAGCTAAATCCAAAGCCAAGGCAGGTGTCTCGATTGCAGAATCATCTAAATGCCATGTGGCAATGGTAAGATCCTTTTCGTCTTCAATATCTGGATAGACCTTTAAAATAATTTTGGCGAAGAAACCTGTGAATGGTATGAATGCTAAGGCTAGACCTACATTAAATATTGTATGCGCATTGGCAATCTGTCGAGGTACCTCTGCCCCAAGTTTAGCAATTCCAACTGCATCGGAGCTTGGAGATAAATATCTGATGAAATCAGCAAACCATGGGATCCAGAAAATGAACAGGAGTACTCCCGTGACTTTGAACATAACGTGTGCCATGGCCACTCTTTTAGCTTCTCTGGTTGCTCCAATACTTGCCAACCCAGCGGTAATACAAGTACCTATATTGGCTCCCATGATCATTGGAATACCGGCATCTAAGCTTAAAAGACCTTGTTGAGAGAGTACAATTATGATACCTGTAAAGGCACTGCTACTCTGAATGAGGGCTGTAAAAGCTGCACCCACGAGAAGTCCGAGTAGTGGATTTTCCAATCTTGCGAGAGTATTAATGAATGGATCATATGAGCGTAGCGGATACATGGCATCCGACATGAGTTTCATACCATAAAAGAGAATACCAAATCCCAGGATTGATTCACCAATATTTTTATGATTCTCATTCCTCCCGAACATCATGAGCCCAAACCCAATAGCAATCATGAGCAAGGCGTAGTCAGTAAGTTTAAAAGCCACGAGTTGGGCGGTCACTGTGGTGCCTATGTCAGCACCCAGAATGACGCCTAAGCTCTGGACGAAAGTCATCAATCCTGCTTGAACAAAACTGACCAGCATAACGGTTGTGGCACTACTACTCTGAATAATCATGGTTACAAAAGCACCAACCAATAGTCCCATATACCGATTATTAGTCAGGGCTGATAGAATTGAACGCATACTATCGCCGGCTGCCTTTTTCATGCCGGAGCTCATTTTCTCCATACCGTAGAGAAATAGGGCTAGCCCACCCAATAAAGTCATTAGTATGACCCACCAGGATATCTCGCTGGCAAACTGGGTATCCCCTGCAAATACGGGGGGTGTTCCAATGAAAAGTAGACTAATAAAAGAAATGATTTTAATTGATTTGCCCTTAACCATGGTGATTGTTTCCCGAATTTATATCTAAATGTATCTCCGTTTGGTTTACTTGCTTGACCACTTGTTGATCAAATACATTTTGCAGGAAGAAAAGCGATATAAATGATAATACTGCTGCAATGATGGGTGTGGTTACCCAGCCCGATGCAATACGTCCAAGTACTTTATATTGAATGCCTCGACCGCCGTGGGCCAGACCTATACCCAGTACACTACCGATGACCACTTGTGAACTAGAGACTGGCACCAGTGGTATAGTAGGAAGATTATGTGCTAATAACCAACCCTCCAGACCTTTAGAAGCAAATAAAAATAAGACAATAGATTGGGACAGGACGACAACCAGAGCAGATTGAGGTGTAAGTTTGACAACGCCCTCCCCTACAGTAAGCATTACTCGCTTTGAGTATGTGAATATACCTACGGCTATGGCCAGGCCTCCCAACAAGAAGAGTTGCTGAATTCCATTCATCGTAAAGCCCATAAGGCTTAGACTATCAAATGGAGCAACAGACACAAAAACACCCATCACGTTGCCAATGTTATTGGCTCCCAGCGAATAGGCACCAAAAGCGCCAACCAGAATCAACCCAACACGTGTATATGCATCCAGGCGGAAGATATGAATCTTCCATATTTCCAGGATCTTTTTAAATAGTAAGAAAAATATAAAGGAAAATACGGCCGCCAGAATGGGGCTCATGACCCAGGTTGAGGCAATTTTGGTCAGGGCATGAATATCAGTGGTTTTCCCAGCGAACACATTCCAGCCAACAATGGCTCCAACGATGGCTTGACTGGTGGATACAGGTAAACTTAGTTTTGTCATCCAGAGTACGGTTACCGCCGCTGCGAGAGCAACCATAAAGGCACCTGCAATCATATCCACAGCACCAAGTTTTCCCAGCGTATGGGTGGTTCCAGCACCAGAGATTACAGCTCCCAGCACAACAAAGATACTGGCTACGATAGCAGCAGTATAAAATTTTACCATGCGGGTACCTACAGCGGTTCCAAATATGTTTGAGGCATCATTGGCCCCAAGCGACCAGCCCAAAAAGAGACCGCTGGATAGGAAGAGCAGGATCAACATATCAGATGCTTCTCTTTATCGTATATATAGCCAGACGGTCTGCAACGTCCTCAGCCAGATCAGCCAGAGTATCAACATGCAATGTGAAATAGCGTAGGTGAATTTTGTGACTTAAGAGAAGATCCTCAGAGGCAAAGATGGAACGCTTAAGCGCTTCAGCTAATCGATCTGACTCTTTCTCCCAATGATAAACTTTGTGTAAATAGTTGCGGACATTGATAGGATCACGCATAAATGCACGCATTGCCAGTACCATTTCTTCCAAAGCTCTAGAAGTGGATCTGGCCAATTCAATAAATCCAGATTTGAATTCATCGGGAACCTCAGGTTTTTCGATAGACAATTCTACAAGTGTATCTTTCGCACGACCAATCACATCATCACTCGTCTCCATAAGGGCTAGAATGTCTCCTCGAGATTCAGGAACCAGAGTTTGGGTGTATAATCTGGTTTCAATATTTTTGCGGAGTTCATCTGCTTCGTGTTCAAGGACGGTGACCTGCTCTAGATGACGGTCGAAATCTTCCGTTGCATTTTTCATATAGTTTTTAATTCCCCGACGATAAACAATTCCTGCTTCAGAAATTTTATCCAGGAAGGCGTCCATTTTGGATTCAAGCGATTTTGTTTTTTTAAAAATCATATTTTATTCCTATCAATTACTTTTGTTTTCTCGCCTGAATGAGGGGGACAGCAAAACTTGCAGCAGCAACGACTAGCATTCCCAGACTCAACGGACGTGTAAAGAAAACAGTCCAGCCACCCATCATGACGGCACGGATAAAATTGGTTTCTGCAATGTTTCCAAGCACCATTCCCAGAATTATGGGTGCTACTGGATAATTATATCGGCGCAGCAACCAGCCAAATATTCCAAATGCCAGACAGGCTGCTACATCAAAAAATGAATTTCGCACAGCAAAACTACCGATGATCGATACAGCAAAGATCAGCGGAAACAGCACGGTTTTGGGAATGGTAGTCACTTTGATCCAAAGTCTGGCACCAAAGAATCCCAGTACCAGTAAGATGATATTTGCTATGAGGAGACTGGCCAGCAGGCCGTAAATGATATCAGGATTTGAGATAAAGAGTTGGGGTCCAGGTGTTAGATCGTGGATCATCAAAGCACCGATCAATACAGCGGTGGAGGCACTTCCAGGAATACCCAGCGTTAAGAGAGGGATCAATGCACCTCCCACGGAACTGCTGTTAGCCCCTTCGGCTGCTGCGACACCTTCCAGACTGCCTTTTCCAAATTCTTCTGGGGTTTTGCTCATTCGTTTGGTCACATCATAAGAGATGAAAGCGGCAATTGTCGCACCGGCGCCAGGAAATATCCCGATAATGGTTCCCATAAATGAAGACCGCATAATGGTGTTCTTCAATTTCCAATAGGTACTGGCAGTGGGCCATTCCTGTTTACCCGGGGCTACTTGTTGACTTGAGAAGTCACCACCTTCCAGCTGTTTGAAAATTTCACTCAAGGCGAATAATCCAATCAGGGCCGGTATCAGGGCAAACCCATCATAAAGAAAGGAAAAACCAAAAGTGAAGCGACTGACACCTGAGATAGGATCAATACCGACTGTGTTGAGGAGTAGACCAAACATGGCTGCAATAAAGGCTTTGATCCAATTTTTCCCACCCAGGGATGCCACTGTTGTTAAACCAAAAATAGCCAGGGCGAAATATTCAGCAGGGTGAAATTTCAAGGCAAATTTTGCCAGTGGTCCTGAAAAGAAGATCAATATCAGAGTACCGATAATACCACCAACCGTGGAAGCTACAAGTGAAACTCCTAGCGCCAATCCGGGTTTGCCCTTTTTGGTCAGTGGATATCCATCAAAAGCAGTGACCACCGATGAGGGTGTACCTGGAGCGTTGATAGTCACAGCTGTAATGGAGCCACCATAATTGGCGGCTATATAGATAGCCACAAGGAGAATCAGAGCCAATGTAGGTGACATTGCATAGGTAAAGGGGACCAGTAACGCAACACCCATAGAAGGTGAAAGACCCGGAGTAGCCCCAGCAATGATACCCATTATTACACCCAATGTGATCGTCAGAATAGGGATAATACCTGTTACAAAGGTTAATCCATCAATCAAATTTCCGAATAGTTCTGCCATCATTTAACCTAGAATATTCTTTCGAAGAGTGTCCCTAAGGGCAAGGGTACATAAAGGGTTTTATAAAAGATCAGATACGAAAATAGAATCCAACTAGCTGAAATGATGAAAACATTACGCCATTTGCGATACCCCAAATAGTATAGCCCAGCGATAATGAACCCGAAGGTACTGAGAAAATAGCCCAAAACCTGCATGACCAGCAGGTACCCAACCAGAAATCCAATAAAGTTCAATACAATATCAACGCGTGGTCCAGATTCTGATATTTCAGCAACATTCCGAAATGTTTTGTATAGCAGGAGCAGGTTCAGAGGGATGAGCATGAAGATCCACAAGCGTGGTACGGCGGCAGGTCCAACGGCTGAACCATTGGGAAAATTCAAGGATTGAACCAGAAACAGAATACTCACCACCAGGAAGAAGCCAATTATCATTACACGACCTGTAATTGCAGAATAATCACTTCTATAAACGCCATATGATACTGATAACCAGGTCAGTACAAGTAATAGTGAAAGTACATTAAATGTAGTCCCCGTGGCAATAATGGCCAGGATACCTTCGGCTTCACCCTGAATAATATTAGATTTTCTTAAATAATATTCGAAGACTTCAGCATCTTTCTTCACCTGGGCTGTAAACTCTTTTTCTGCGACATATTTGACATCTATGCCACCTTTGCCCCAGAAGGATATCCATTCAGGATCTGCAGTTACCTGTTTAAAGAGCGCATCATACCACTGTACAACTTCTGGCGGTGTTCCCTTTTTGAGAGCAAAACCACGCCACATATATTCGTTTTCAAGTCCAACCATACCTAACTCGGTGAATGTTGGAACATCAGGAAAAGCTTCTAGTCGTTCAGGAGATGAAACGGCAGCAATATGAAGATCCGGATTACCCAGAGCATCCCTGGGATTCCCTACATAGGCAACACCTTGCTCACCTAACAGAGCAGCTAAAGCCTTTCCCCCGCTTTTAAAGGGAATCCATTTGGCATCCATACCGTATGCATCCCAAATTTTAAGCGCAGTTACATGATCAAGACCACCTGCAGCAGGTCCTACCCAATTCTGCTCACCAGGTTGTTGGAGTGCATTTTCAACAATTTGTGGCCATTGATGTAGGTCCTGAGTCCCATTTGTGATAACACATTCAGGATCAGCCATAAGCATGGCGGTCCAACTCAGTGCATCCAGATAATCACTCCCGCCCACTTGAACAAACTTGGCAATATTAGATTTTGTGCAAGCATAGAGATTGTAACCATCAGCCGGTGCCTGAATAACCTTTTTAAGCGCTACAATACCTCCAGCGCCTGGCTTGTTCTCAACCACAAAGTTGACATCTACATATTTTGAGGCCACACCAGCAAACTTACGAGCACTGATATCAATAAGCCCGCCAGGACCAGTATAGACTACAATCTTGATTGGCTTTTCTGGGAAGGCAGCCTGAACTGAAGGTACCAGCAGGAGGAATGCCAATATCAGCATGATCAAACCGATAGCTCGCAGGGTGTATTTCACCTTTGCGTCATTGAGAACTTGTTTCATATTTTATTTAGTAACCACTACCACTTTGTGTACGGATTGGCGATCAGGTTTGAGTTGTAATAGCGAGGATCGCCAGTGACTTCTTCACCTACCCAATCAGGTTTCGAAAATTCCTGGTCTTCGGAGAGTAATTCTATTTCTGCAACAGTCAGACCTTCATTCTCACCGTGAAATTCGTCAATTTCCCAGACAAAACCGTCCATAGGAACTTTGTAACGATGCTTGTCAATGATGGGCTGTTCACAAAGTAGTTCCAACAATTCATCGGCATCTTTAGCTGGAATTTCATATTCATATTCCAGCCTGGTAGCACCTTTGGTAATCCCCTTGACAGTCATAAAACCTGTTTCGTCGATTGTGCGAACGCGAACAACACGTTCCTTCTGACTATTCAGGTAGCCCTGTTTGTAATGGGTCCCTTTGGCAAGATCACGATAGCTTGTGGCTGTGACCAGAAATTTGCGTTCTATTTCCTGACCCATGGTCTAGTCCTCGAAACCAACCATGCGACGCATGGCTTTGATGTAGCTGATGTTTTCATATCCACTGAGACCGAGTTTTTTTACTAATCTTGTAACTAATTCAGGATCTGCATCTTCCACGGCTGTAGTTCGGATAGATTCTCCATCAATAGTTAGATCAGCAATTTCAACCGTGGCTCCCTCAATCATGTAGCCATAGCGTTTCTTAAATACACCCACAGCTTTGAGGTCAGGATTGGTATCAACCATTTTGGAGATAAAGGCATCATATTCCCAGGTATCAGCTTTATTTAGCTCGACCGCAACGCCGGCAGCCTTGAACACCTCTGTAGCTTCTTCGGCTCCGATTGGAAAAGTAGCTTTCATGATTGGGAACCATTGTTCCAGATCATTCTCAGCATTTCTTAATACTTTGATATCCATGAGCGTGTCTCTGATCTTAATATTCTCACCACTCTTTTTGGAAAGGATGTACACTTCGCTACTTTCAATTTCGCGCGTGCATTCGTGGGCTTTGATATTCTCTTCAGCAACACCAAACTCCTTACCAAAAGTTCGCCATTCCCATCTTGGAATAATCTTGCCTAATTCAATCTTCGCCATGTCTTGTTATCCTTATTTTGATGGATCATTTTTTTATTTATAGTGCTTCTCTATTCCAAATGGCGTGCCATAAAATAATTACGGATCTTTCTTATTGTTTATACAATACTTATAATCTTTATTTACTGATGGATTTAACTGAGAATAACAATGTTACTGACCATATATCGTCACTAGAGACGATATATGGTCTATTCATACATGCATCCTGGGGGAAATTTACTCAGTGTGCTTTAGATCAATGAGTCCATGTTTCAGCAGTTTGCTTCGCAACGTGGTTCTGGGGATACCCAACGAATCGGCTACTTTCTGCTGATTTCCATGATGTTGTTCCATGGTCGCATTTATTAGCTGCAATTCGTACTCATTCACCCTTTTGGTGAGAGATGAATCGCCACCACCCTTTGATTCATACTCTCTCTGAACAGGGGTATATGAATCAGGTACATCATCCAAATCGATAACCGGTTTTCTGCAAAATACAGACATCTGCATAATGAGGTGCTCTAACTCACGCACATTGCCTGGCCAATCAAGTTCCATGAGATACTTAATGAGATCTTGTGAAAGCTGTTTTTCTGTGCTCAGTTTGGACAAGAAGAAGTGTGCCAGCAAAGGAATATCTGATTTTCTCTCGTTAAGGGTTGGGACAATTAGCTTTATCACATTAAGTCGATAATAAAGATCCTCTCGAAAGGACTTAGTCTCCACAAGAGATTTCAAGTCGACCTTTGTGGCGGCGATAATCCTCACATCCACGCTAATAACTTCGGTACCACCCACTCGTTCGATTTCACCTTCCTGAATAACCCTGAGAAGTTTGGTTTGAAGTCGTAAACTCAGGTCATCGATATCATCCAGCAATATGGTGCCTCCCTTGGCACGTTCGAATCGACCTATGGATCGTTTAATTGCACCCGTGAAGGCTCCTTTTTCGTGACCAAACATTTCCGTTTCAAAAAGGGTTTCACTGAGTGCTGAACAATTAATTTTCACATAGGGGTGTTCTCGGCGTTGGCTCAGGGATTGAACGGCATTAGCAATTTTCTCTTTACCAGTTCCGCTGGCTCCTTGAATCAGGACGGTATGTTCGCTCTCCGCCACGATCTTGACTTTTTCGAAAAGATCGCGCATGATATCGGACTCACCGATGAGATCAGGAGAGACCTTCAACTCAGCCAATGATGCTCTCAATGCTTCGTTTTCAGAGCTCAAGGCTTTTAAAGCCATTATACGGGCTAAATGATGGAATAATTCATCAGGATCGAACGGCTTGGTAAGATAATCGAAGGCACCCTTTTTCAGTGCAGATACAGCGTTTTCAACCGTGGCAAAAGCCGTCATAATCAGTACTTGAGTATCGGGAGAAGTTCGTTTGACCTCTTCCAGAATCTCAAGACCGTCAGCACCGGGGAGTCGATAGTCGGTGAGGACTACGTCCCAGGTTTCGTTTTGAACGGCTTCTAGCCCCGCTGTACCGTCCTCTACGGAGGTTACAGCGTGACCAGCATGCTCTAACAACTTCTGGAGCGTAATTCGATTAATGCGCTCATCTTCAACCAGCAATAATTTTAGCATTTTATTCTATTCCCTCGTCTGAGTCAATTCGAATTGGAAGTTCAATGGTGAACTCTGCTCCACCTAAACTACTGGTAGCATAGCTTATTTCCCCTCCCATGGCTCCGATGATCTCTCTGGATACGTAGAGTCCCAGTCCAGTCCCTTTCCCCACTTCTTTCGATGTAACGAAAGGTTCAAACATTTTCGCTCTTTCTTCATTGGCAATGCCAGGTCCAGAATCTCCAACGATAACAGCTACATGCTTGCCCCTGACCTCAGTTGTGAGTTTAATCGTACCAACGCTTCCGATGGCATCAAGAGCATTCATACAGATATTTAGGAGGGCCTCTTCAAATCCAGATTTGTTATTGTACACGGCAGGGACAGCCTCACCCAAATGTACTTGTGTAATAACCTTTTCTTTGGAAAGTCGATGACCTACCAGATTTAAAACATCACGCACACTCATGTTAAAATCATAATCTTTGATGGTACCTGTTTTTTTGCGAGCCCCCTCCAGCAGTCTTGATACAATCACCTCAATTCGATCAAGCCCGTCTCTGAGAAGTCGAATATGATCAGCCTGGTTCTCTGGGTCAATATGTAGCAAATGCAGACAATTTTTTAAACCAAGGAGTGGATTATTGATTTCATGAGCAACGCCTGCGGCCATCCGCCCCATGGCAGCCAGTTTTTCTGTCTGGATCAGGTTCTGATTGGTAGCCTCCATACTGGAGCGAGCTTTTATCAACCTGTTCTGGAGGCTGGTAAAGCGCTCGTTGAGCAGACCAATCTCATCATCTGCCTCAGGCAGCGCCAAAGGTTCAGCGGTCTGAAAATCAAAAGTATCCATCGCTTGAACAGTATGCCTTAACTTGCTGGTAACACTGAAACTGATCTGCAGCACAAGCACTACGACAAATAGAAGTGCGCCGACAAATAAGCCCATTATAATCAATGTGGATCTTCTCAGTTCTCTAATCAGTGGCTGAGCATCCAGACCAAGCCTCACCGCACCATGGGAAAGTGTGATGAGACCCAGGGGTGCCGATATTTCCATAATCCATTCGGCGTGATCATTCTTAAAAATATGAAATACGGGTTCAATGGCTTCCAGGGCAGAAAGACTGTAGATATCCGTATATTCCAGCTTGATCTGGGAGATATCAGAATGGGCGATGACCTGAGCGTTTTGATCCAGAATGACAGCATATTTCACCATGTCGCTATATTCTTGTACAAAATTGTTTAAAAATGACTGCAGGAAATCATCGCTATCCGTTTCTGATAAGTAGAGAGCATCATTAATGGGTATTATTGCTGTCTGAACCATGGTGGTGGCGATGATCCGATGCTTCCCAATGATTGCTTCCTTCTGAGATGTCATTATGGCGATAAATAGAACCAGCATCACCAGGGCCAGACTGATACCAATCCTGATAACAAGTCGATCATGAATACTTGACTGTAAACGCATTAGTTTGATGATTCCAATTCGTCCAAAAGCTGACGAGGAAAATTGAATAGACTGTCATGACCTGGTCTAAAACCATTGGCAACTTCAGTATCCCACCCTCTCGTATCAACCAATCCAGCGGCAATGAGACTTTTTAATCGGAGCAAAGCATTTTGCACTACCCTCTTTTTAGTAGAATCTACATGGGAGGCAACCACCAGGGGCACGCTTGGAATGGCTGGAGATCTGGCCAGTACCTTTATGCCTGATTCCTTATAGGACTGTGCCACAACGGCCTTGACCATACCAGCATCAAAATCTCCACGGAGCACTTTCTCAGCCACCAGGTCATGATAGCTCAAATTCTCATAGCGGGATAGATCAGATAGTTCAACTCCAGATTCTTTAAGCATCCAGATGCCCATCCAGGAGCTGAATGACTGCTTTGAAGCAAAGGCAAAGGACTTCCCCTTAAGATCTACCAGCGACCTGATTTCTGAATCAGTAGCAACGATAATATCGTCATAGTTCTCAATACTACCTTCAGCATTTATGGGCATGGCGATGCATCTGACTCCGAATTTTTTGTGAGCCTGGATATAGGTATAATTCCCAAGGGAAGCGAAATCGATGCGCCCCATGGCTAACTGGTCAACGGTTTCCAGATAATTACGACTAAGTTTTAATTTAAAATTGTAAGGCGTGTTTTCAGACAGATACTTCATGAGGGGTTGATATCCGCTCACAATTGATCTGGGTGAATATCTGGAGATAACTCCAAAATAGACTAACTCATCTTTTTCACCTGGCTGTGAAGAGATTGCCGGAAGCGCTGTCTCAATATCCATGATAAAGACATAAGAAATACTAAGACATACCAGAAACAGCAGTACTGGTAGTAAAACTTTAAAATTAAGATTACTCATAAACCAGTTAAGTTTGATATTCAATTACCAACGATCATCCTTAAAGAAATCTTCCTGATCATAAACTGCTTTCAACATATTGGTTGCCAATTTTCGGACATCTCCATTTATGGAAACTTCCACTTTACGTACATCTTTCTTTTTTAGTTTTTCAAGAACGATTTTGAGGTCTTCAACTTCATATTTATCCAGCTCAAATTTGAAGGTCCATGCCATGCTTAAACTCCTTTTCGTTATCTCAAAATTATTGGGTCAGGTGCGGGTAAGTTACATTCGCACCGGTTTCCAGATTCATTTCTTTAAACTTCTCTATATCCTGTAGAATAAATAATCCTTTTGCAGTGGCAAATTGCTCACCAGTGTAATTAATCAATTGAGCCTTTAGACTAATTTTATTCCCATCGATCTCTTTAATTTCTGCACAGTAAAGCACATCTTCATTCAGAGGCACCGGTTTAAAAAAACGTGTCGTATATTGGGCTGTCATTGCTGGATATCCGTTTACCCAGCAGCAAGCACCCATAAGTTCATCGAAAACAGCTGAAATTGCACCACCATGAGCATGTCCAGGAGGACCCTGGGCGAGTCTGCCAAACAAAACTTCAGCATATACCTGTCCCCCCTTTTCATCAAAGTGATATTTCAAGGAAATACGCTGGTCGTTGTGTTCTCCAGTAATAAAGGAGATAAACTGTTTTCCAAATTCTATGGGGATGGTGTTGAATAGCTGCTTGTACTTAATCAAATTTTATTCTCTCCTGCTTGTAATGCATACAAACTAATGAGAAGCACCATCTATTACATCGATTGTTTTAAAAATGTGGAGGTTCAGCTTATCAAATCAGGCTTGAGGTTTTGTCATCCTGAGCTGGGTCGAGATACTCGATGAATGTTTATAACGGATTAAATTTATGTGAGTAAGAATATATATCCCTCGACGGAGTAAATGCTGAGCCCAGCCGAAGTGCTCGAGATGACGGACAATTAATCCTTTTAGGAAATTACTACCGGTAAGGAGGCTGAGGTTCTCGAAGCCGCATAAATAAAAAGCCACCACATTTCTGTGATGGCAATCTTCAATCTTAAATCCTAAATCCATCTGTGCCCGAGACTGGAGTCGAACCAGCACGTACAAAAGAGTACACTAGGACCTGAACCTAGCGCGTCTACCAATTCCGCCACCCGGGCCACAAAAAGCGGGCTAATGTAATCCCCTTCCCAGCTTCTGTCAATCAGGAAAAAACAAGAATAATTGCCAGGTTTGAAAGCAGTAGTAACCCGGCTAGAATGAGAACCACAGGAGCTTGCGCCAAACTGAGCTTGAGGACTAGAATCTGCCAGTTTTGTTGGGATTCTTTAGAGAGTAATTTCAAACTTTTTATGAATAGTACAGCTGTCCATCCATAAGCAAAGGGTGCCAGAAGTGGTGTATTTCCCCAAAGTGTAGAATTGGAGTCCGGGTTCCAAACCGATAACTGATATTGTGAGATGAGCGCTTCAAAGAAAAAGGCGATCAAGACCATGGTCAGAAATATGAGGGGTAAATGATAATCGAAGGGTTTGGCCTTCAAATATTCCCGTTCCAGGAAATTATTACTCCAGACCAAACCGATATAAGCAATATTAGTCCAAAATACAGTATACATAATGGGTAAACCAAAAAAGGTGATATGAAAATCTCCGTAAGTGTAGAGATTCATAACTTCCCCCAGTGCATATTCGCGGAAGAATCCCAAAATGATCCCCGATATCCAGAAGACTTTTACAAAAGATGAATTATACACATTACTGGCATGCACTATCAGGATGCCTGTCACCAGCAGGAGACTTATTTCAATCAACCAGATCATCGCGCATTTTTCTGACTGTTTTATTGAGTGATATTAAACCCCAGATCAGGATGGGTAGATTTGCCCAAAGGAGATCGTAGCGTTTGTTGATTAATTCGCTAACAATGGCGAGGGTGAGCAACAGATCAATGACACCATAGGGCAGGTATGTGAGTAGTAGCTTATTCATTTTGATCAAAAGATATTCACAGTATAAAAAATGGTGCCTTACTTCAGCAATTCAAGCAAGACACCATATATTTCTATGCAGGCTTATATGACCTTATTAATCGTTCCATTCTGCCTTAAAGATATGTGTGGCTCTGGGATTTTCGGCATCACGATTGGAAGCGAAAGCCATGAATTTTCCATCTGGACTAAACATGGGAAAACTATCAAAAAAGGCGTTGTTTGTCAGACGTTTTATGCCTGAACCATCAATACCAATCATGTAGAGTTCAAAATTATGCCCAAAGGCTCCAGCCTCCTCATTCCAGTCGTCCATATTTGATGAGAAAACAACGTGTTTGCCATCTGGATGCCAGGAAGGTGCCCAATTAGTAGCTCCATTGTCCGTCAAGCGAACTTTATTCTGTCCGTCTACATCCATGGTATAAATAGAGAGCGGCACGGCTTCGACCTGATCCAGAGCCATATTCTCCTGCCAGCGTAGTGTGTCTTCTGCAGATTCGGGATACCAGGCTCGCCAGACAATCTTTTTTGCATCAGGGCTAAAATAGGGTCCACCATCATAACCAAGATGGTTGGTAACTCTCTGAACGTCAGACCCATCTATATTCATGGTGAACAGCTCGAGATCATTATCAATTTCAGAGGTAAAAATGACCTTACCCGTAAGGTAAGAAACGGTTGGTTCAGCATCATATCCTGCATTTTCTCTAATGCGAACGAGATCGGAACCATCGGGATTGGCTGAATAAATATCATATGGAAATAGCGGCCAAAGATATTTATTACCCTGTGGTTTAGGTCTGGGTGGGCAACTATCTACAACACCATAGGTTGAGGCGAAGATAATTCTATCCTTCTCCAGGCTGAAGTATGAGCAGGTATTTGCTCCCAGCTCTGGGCTGACCATATGCTGTTCGCTTCCATCTGCATTCATGATGTAGATTTTATCGCAGCCATTGCCATCACGTTTGCTCTGGAAGATAATTTGCTGGCCCTGGGGACCCCAATAGGCTTCACCATTGTCACCTTCAAAGGTCAACTGTTCCACATTAGATAGACCAAATGTCTTTTCCTCGGTCACAATTTCCTGTTGTGTGCTACAGCTGATCATTACGACACTTAACACCAATAATACGACGAACTTAATTTTCAAACTATACTCCTGGTTTTGTTGTTGTTGTTTCTGAGAAAAACCTATTCCTCTTCCAATTCAACACGGTACAAAAGAACAGCATTGTGCATATGAATTGCAAATAGATCTTTTCCAATTTGAGATAATTTTGGTAATGTAGTTGTCCAACTGCCAAATGAGCTACGGTGGGCGATCTGGCCAGTTTTACTGACCCCTTCCAGCTCAAATTTGCGGTAAGCCTGCACTCCATCTTCAGTAAAATATGGCTCATAACGGATGTAAAGGAAGAGACCCCAACGAGGCAGGTAATCTGCATCACTGATGGTACTCATATCTATGGGATGGTAGCTTGAAATAACCGATCCATCTCCCAGATTAACGACATTGAAGTCATTCTCCGATATAACAAAAGCTGCTTCCCGTCCTAAAGAGTTGATCTCCCAGGTTTTCCAGGGAAAGTGCCCCATGATTTTCTCTCTGTTAAAAAGAGTTAGTCCCGATTCATAACCATCATAAATCTCCAGGAAATAATAGTCCGTAGCGGGAATAGCCTCCAAGCCAACAAGTCTACCTTGAATATTTACAGGTTCAGCCAGAAGCTTGTTATGATTCCATAAATGCAGGTCAATAAATGCTGATGAGTCAGCTTCTGTATTGGAAATACAGGATGAAGCTGTGATGAACTCATTTCTATTGACCAATTGATCTAAGACCAGCTTAATCTCACAATCATCCTGATCTGTGGGGATGACACTTTCCAGAAAGAGGAGCGTATCCTCATTACTAAGCTCCAGAATCCAGGGTTCGTCATCCTGATAAAGGATAATGCTGCCTTGATTGGTCAGTGTGGAGTTGAGTTCTCCCCCACCCAGTGAAACTCCATGAACCAGCGTATATTCTGGACTCCCCAGGAAATCGTAGACTTGAAATGAGTAAATTCTTTGTGGATTGGAAGCCTGAATCGATTCGTTTTCTTGAATCAGCATAAAGTGAGAGTGGTCTGCATTTATTTTGAAAACATCATTTTGTGAGCGGGCAATTTTGATGACATTGTTTCCAAGGCTGTCATAGTATGATATTTTATCCTTCGTCAGAGTATACATAATAGGAAAACCACTGGTGTGTGATCGATAAATGACCTGCTCAAGTGGTGTGTCAAAAGTCCACTGGGCATAGGGATCAATATGCAGGACATCAGCTCGTGAGAGTTGTAGAAGTCCAAATAATAAGATTAAATACCTACTTTTCAATTTCCACCTATTTGAGTAAAACAACCTTGTGGGTTGCACTATATACTTCACCTTGAATCAGCTGAATAAAATAAGCTCCACTGGGCACACTTCGACCATTATTATTCTTAGCATTCCAGGTCCAGATATAGGTTCCTGGTGAGGCATTACTTACTTCCCGATCTATAATCATCTTCCCCTGGATATCATATATAAGCAGGCGACTGTCAGCATAATGATCCAATTGATATTCAATATTGATGGAAGCGTTAAAAGGATTGGGATAAACTCTCGATATTGACATTTCTTCAGGTAGCTGGAAATCGATGGTCTCTACTGTACCAGCAAAGTATTGCATGACGCGCTCAATGAGATCTGTGCGTTGCGTCTCAGTATCAATGGTCTCAAATGCCAGCCCCATAACAAAAGTGCCTGAGATATTATCACGGAAACTGATGGCTGCATTCAACCCATTTCCATATTTGAGAGCGATTTCGCCGCCGAAAGAGGGCGAAAAGTGATCCGGCCAATCTTCAATATAGGGGCTTGTACCATAGTTAAATCCGATTCCAGTGAAGTAAGGAGCGACACCATTGATAGTGGGGTGATTCCCATCGTCTCCCATGTAATTCACATGTAGCACCTGATTCAAAAATCCTTCATCTCCCGTGGATCCAGCACTTAGGTCATAACCTATTTCAGCACCTGAAGTGAAAAAGTAGCCTCCCTCGGCTAAATACGCTGAGATAACACTTTGTTCAGAAGTGCTGAAAGTTTCATCGGTTCTACTATCATCACCCAAAAACCAGAATACGGCATAATAATCTTCGAGATTTTGAGAAGCAGTCACCCACTCATTACTTGCAGTGCTTATGCCTACAAGGGAACTACTGTTTACAATAGCCTGTGAGTAATAAGTTGCGAAATTATGATGGCCAATAGTCCAGGAGCCGTTGGTACGATCAAATCCATCCACAATTAATATGCTGGGTTGACTATTATTCAAACGGACACCGTAGGTATCCGAGAGCTCACTCTGATTTGGGACGGGAGCTGTATCGACAGCCTTCATTCTAAATTCAATATAGGATTCATCTGGAATACTCTCGATGATGAAGGTGGTTAAATCAGCAGTAAGGGTTTCCGGTCCATGATTTGATTCCCAGCTTGATCCATCAAGTGAGAATTCAAGAATATACCCGCCCAAATCTGTATCGGTTGGAGCTACCCACTCGAGATAAAGATTTCCATCGACATCTGGACCGATGTAAGTGAAATCAGGTCGGCCCGGTGGTAGTAAATCAATGTCGCTGAGCTGTACATTGACATAAGTTGTATCCCAGTTATCACGTGTATCGGAACTCATCACAGATATGACATAGGGACCTGGTTCGTACAGATCACAATCAAGATAGTCATTTGAGGTAATGCGGTTGGTCACAATATACCGATAAATGCTGGTGCTGGATCCATGGGCATAAACTCGATAAATATTTGAATTTGAATATAGTTCGTCAGCTTCAAACCAGAAATGTGGTCCGCTGAGTACCTGGGAGGTGTCGGCTGATAGCAAAGCCCAGCCAATGGTGTAGATACCATTATTCATATCTATACTGGACTGGAGATCGGTTGTATCTGCGGCCTGGGCGATAATATCCACACGTCCACTGAGGGTATTTCCTGAAAAAGCGTTTGAGGTTGCATCCTGAACGAATTGTATAATGGGTGATCGTGGGTGGTAAGGATCTACAAAGGGTGTGATTTTTCCGGGCATAAGTGGATTACCCGTGGGGTGTCCGCTGACTCCTCCACCATAGTTCAGATGTATATGGGCATAACTGTCAGTATGGCCAACTACTGCTCCCTGGGCGACAGTATTACCCACATGAAGTGTGGCCAGAGGAATAACGTGGACATAGGCGAAATCCTCGACTCTAATCCAATCTGAGCCAATGTCTGTTACAGCTCCAGCCATGATGCTGAGGACATTCTCTCCTGGTGCAAGCGGCATGTCAGTTCCATTATGAAAATGGTCTCTATTTTCCCGGCATTCATCAAATGTTGCAGAGATGCGATGCTGCTGATCCATGGGAGCCATTGGCCAGGAAAAATTATTGATCTGAGCTGCCAACCCAATGGGTAGCAGAAACACGAGTATGAATTTGTGCATTACTGGCGTATTTCTAGCCATTCATAATTGGTACCAATGAAAAATCGATCCCCATCTGTATGCAGTTGAAACAACTTGGGAAAGCGTGGATCTATTTGAATATCAATATTCCTTTGTGTCTGGGGAAAAAAGACCTGGGTGAAGTGGGTTTTCCGTTTTGCAAAGAAATCAGCCGCAACGCGTATGACTGCAATTTCACCCTCGTTATTGACTGATAGACCTAAACAAACCTTATTGTCGTGGTCAAATTTGATCTTTTGGACACGTTTAGAACCCAGGTCAAAGAGTTGGATAAACTCATGGCTACTCAATACTGCCAGATACGCTCCATTGGCTGATAGTTGGAGCTCGTGCCCAAAGTTCTCATTATTCCAGAGGATCTTACCTGTGGCGGACAATTCAACAATCATCGGTTTCATTTCCTGATCAACCGCATTGTAGTCATATCCACTAACAAAGAAGCGTTGATTCTGAAATACCATGTCCTGGAGATGGGTGAATGGCAAATAGGAAGTCATTTGTCCGCGTCCATCAGCATTAATTCTAATGAAGAGTGAGTTTCCCGAGGGACTCCCATTGAAGCCTGGACGCTCTAATAAAATGTAGCACTGCTCTCCGACCCACTGCATGAGAATATTTCTCTCCATGCTCATATCCCCTTCATCTTCGTAGAGCTGACCCTCTGCGATCAGGTTTCCAGCCTTATAGAAGTAGATGAGGGCCTTGACGGGGTCAGCCAGGGCTAAAATGCCATCATCGGAAATAGCAGCAACAGGGGGTTTCAGATCCGAGTCAGTTCCAAGATTGACTGCATAGAGCAATTCATTTTGATCATCGAGGATGAAATAATCTGAATAACGCTGCCCATTTTTAATTTCACCCAGATCCTGCAACAAAGAAATTAGACGGTACTCACCATTGGGTGAAAGCGTGACAGTTGCTTCAGAGCTATAGTAAGGCATTGGTTTTATTTGCTGGTTATCCAGGGAGAACATGGATTGGCTTGAAGAATAATATAGAGGACGACCATCTTGCACAACCCAGACCCTGGCTGCGTCTGTCAGAGTGATGTATGGATTAACTTGAAGAGCCATAGTAGTGCTAACAAGCAGGGTATGGAGCATAATTAAGATCATCTTGAACATACTATCAATTTTCCTTCCCACGGCCATCCTGGCATAAGAGTATTCCGCAATCAATGGTCAAATATTATGATTGTCCTTATAATCAGGACTATTGAATCCTTACAATATAATTTTTCATGCTGAGAGTATACAAAAAGAGGCTCCCATATGGCAGCCTCTTTTTGCAAGTATTCTCACTTAATAGAGAAGAAGATTTTAAAAACCGTAAGATAATGACAAATGATTGACATTCTTAAACGGTCCAAAATCAGTAAGTGAATAGTCCAGACTCAGCTGATTTCGACCAAATGGAAATCTCAGACCACCACCGAAGGCACTTGTTCCCACGGGATTTTCCTGGCCCAGATGCCGCATGCCACCCCTTAGGTATACCATGTCGATGAAGGAAAACTCCATACCAATATTGAAGTATTCTACATTATCATTGGGGTGCACCATATCAACGGCTAACACTGATTTGACCTTCTGACTCGAATAAAGATCCACTGCAAAACTCGTGGTCAATTGCATGGGAATATCCCATTCGTCCAGTTCAAGTTCAGCACGAATAAATTCATTATTACCGTCAATAACCGGATCAGGGTCTGTGGTGACCAGATTTGCACGTCCAGAAAACTTCATGGCAGTTCCATAATTCCGTAGAACAAATCCAATTCTGAAATTTCGCCAACTGGAATGGTAGATGGATCCTACGTCAACAGCCATTGATGAAGCCGTCATGGTCCATATTCGTTCCTGTAAGAATTTACCAGTCACGCCGAAAGAAAATCGATCAGTCACATTCTTGGCGTAAGCGATCCCTACAGAGAAATCACCTCCATCGAAATACTCCCCTGTACCTTCAGGTTGTGAAACCGTTGTTACTTCATCCTGTGGTATGGAGAGAGAAACAACATAAAGACCAAGTGTTCCCAGATTAGGTACGGGATAAGCAAGAGTCATGCTGCTACTCTTTATCCCTGCTATCCAATTTAAATGGCTTACAGATACTTCACCGGAAGTTACATAAGCCAAACCTGCTGGATTCCAGAAGATTGCTGAACCATCTGAGACTACGGCAGTTGCCGCATCCCCCATACCAGCACCACGTGCACTCATTCCTATCTTAAAGAATTGACCTGAAGTGGTACCTGCTTTTGTTATAGTTTCAGCATTCACGAGTGAAAAAGTTAATAGCAATAATACAGCGCTAATTTGTCTGGAATATCTCATTTTATCACCGCCAGTCTACCAATGTGTTCATAGCCATCTGGAGTTTCAACATGGTAAATGTAATACCCAGCTGCGATATCCTGATCTTCAGAATTTAAGAGATTCCAGGATTTAGTTCCGTCAAACAATGATCCATTATGCTCTAGCAATTTTACATGATCACCAGCGATCGTATAAATGTTTATGCTACACACTTGTGGGAGATGAATAAAATCAACCCTTCTTTCACCTCGTCCCATTGAAAATACGGCCGGTGGAGCGACTTCAAAACTTGATGCAGCGACATATGGATTTGGAACCACACTAATTTTATCCATCTCATCTTCAAGGATACTCTGAATGACATCAGGGTTCTTAAACTCGATCTTATAACTATCGGTTGAACCAAGTGAACAGAAAGTCTTCGATGTGAAGAATTTCAGCTTAGAACCTGCTGGAGGTGTAGATAACAAAGTATCAATAGCCACTGCCCAAGCTGGTGTCATGGTGCCATTTAAATACCAGATTGGAGTGATTTTATCACCCATACTGACCTCATTGTCGCCATCATTGTCTTCGAATAGGACATCCATCTGTTCGTTGTCATCCACGTTTGTAATCTTAAATCGAACAGGTTGTGGGCCAAAAATGATTGATGTATCTGCATAATCATCGAAAAACTCAATCACCATATCACGAGGATACGTGGTACCACCAAACATGCTGAGCTCATACGAATACTCAAACGGTCCCGTGGTAACTCCGTCATTGTCATCCACCCATTCCAGAGAATCCAGACTAGACAAATCAAGATCGAGTATGGATATTTCGTACGGTCCCAGTGGTAATATTTGATTCCACCCTTTATCCAGCTCATTCATTGAAAGCGCATCCCAAATAACAGTAGTGTCGTTATTTGAGTCGATTTCTTCGGCGTGAATATTTATGCTCGCACCTGCAGGAACAAGCGTAACATCGTAAACCACTGTAGAGTCTAAGCTCATGTAATCAAGCAGGGTTACTTCAAAGGTAGCATCTGCCAGACCCTCAAAGTGTGTCACATCAACAGTTGCAGCATCATAACCTGCCACAGGACCGTTGGGAATGACCGCGACGACATTCGGTTCACCGAATGATCTGGAGCATTCCAATGGCGCTAGATTTCCTGTAATACTCCCATGATCATAGGCCGTGACAGCGTAATAATAGGTCAAGCCATTAACCAGATTAGAATCAACAAATGAGCGGAATAGGCCAGAGTTGCTTCCCAAATCAAAGTGATATCCTTCAGCTGATGGAACAGTATGTGGTCCTTCAAAATCGTTATCATAGTCAAACTGGGCTATGGGGATGTAACCGACTCCAATCCCTTGATTATTGGTAATCTCATCACCCCATTCACCTTTAACAAGGCTGCGATATATCTTATAACCCTCAAAATCAACTCCATTTACGGCATCGACAGAAGTTTCAGAGACTCCGTCCCAGATAAGGGTGACTTTGTTATTCCCCGGTACGGCGACTACGTTTGGTTTATCGGGTGGTTGAGTAAATTTAAAATTAAGCTTATAGATCCAGTCAGCTACCTGTGCATTACCAATCAGATCATCTTTGCCCTGACCCATAATCAAAGCTACAGAGAACTTTTTAGTTTCACCGATATCTAAAGAAAAATATCCTGAGCCAAAGATAAAAATATTATCGGCTTCCTGTGCGATGTCAGTACCTGTGGCGAATGTTCCGGGGGCCATTCTTTCCCACATTCTTTCATCCTGTTGAGCCTCCTCTTGACCATAGATGGGTGCCCAAAAACTTGTTAATCCAAGCATATCGGTTTCATCACCATCTGCGAGGTCGAAATCTGGTTCACCTGGGTCAGGTACGCCATTTCCATTCAGATCATCAGATTTGGCATCCAGATCACCCCAGTCATCAATGCGACCATCATTGTCATCATCGATACCGTTCCACATTTTTGCATCCCAATAATTTTCCGCTTCAGCGAGGTCTGCTGCAGCTTCGGCATCCGTGGCATTCCAATCACCATCATTGTCAATTCCATCAGACTGGCTTTCATCGATCATGCCATCCAGGTCATTGTCGATACCATCATCATCAATACCAGGACTTTCCAAAAATTTATATCCCAAAAAGCCTAAATCGTCCCAAGAGATGCCGTAGTCATTTCCTGATCCTTCTTTATCCCAGGCATATACCATTCCCCCAACTTCAACTTGCTGGTCTGAGAAACTATCATGACCTGAGTTATCGATAAATCCAGCGTAATCATCAGCAAAATCGCCACCACCACCAATGTGTGGATCACCGATCATTCCGACGACAACCTTATCGAGATTCTTCTCTGATACGTTCTTAACTTCATATTGAAAAAATATTATATCTTCAGCGACAGTTGCTGCGTACTGGTAACCACGTACAGTAACTTCAACACCTAATCCACGAACAGAAGAATCAGATGGAACCGGATAATACTCATATTCATTGTTATACCTGTCATCCATTTTGTAATAGCTCTCAAAATCTGACACGATGACATCGTTTCCATACTGTCCTGGCCAGGTCAAGAAGCCATCTTCATCTGTTGGAAAAAGGTCACCCCAGGTTTCAGATTTGTTAGATACCGCAATATCTTCACCATCCTCATAAGCATAGCCAGGAAGGGGCTCCCAACCCCTGACTTCGCTACCTGGACTGCTTTCGCCACCATCCAACATACCGTCTGAGAAGAATACGATGGTATCACCATCAATATCGATAACTTCGGCACCTACCATGGCGCCAAATTCATAGGCATAGCCATGACCAGAATAAGCAGGCCATTCAAGGGATGGTTCAGTATTTGGTCTACCAACTGAACCATAGTTGTAAAATAGGGTTCTGATAGCGTTACCACCGTGCATACCAAACTTTCTGTCTGCATGAGCACCAGGTTTAGATAGCTGTTTGGCCTCTATCTGTTGGATATAATTTTCAAACTCCTGTTTTGACCAATATTTCATTGGACCTGCAGGTCTTTCAACTGACTGTGCCAGCAAAACATTTGTGCAGATTAAAAGCACAATACAGAATTTCAACCAGCTACTATTTTTAATTGTTTGCATAATCTGCTTCCCTAGAATTCGTACTTGAAACCCAGATAAACACGTCTTGGTGTAGAATACCAATTCGGTCTATTGATCCATTGTGGAGTTGCTTCATCGCCATATCGACCGAGCGAATAATCAGCACTACCTGAACTATCCCACACATAATTTTGATTGTCATAATCGAAGACATTATAGACTTTTACAAAAAGTTGAACGTCAATGCCACTCAGTTTCAAATTCTTATATGCATTAATATCCAGATTCATCTGGGTAGGTTTGCGAGCTGAATTTTCCTCTGCGACCTGAACCGTTGCGTTCACATCAGATGGAGTATATGGGTAACCACTTTCAATTTTACCAATGGAACTGATTCTCCAGTCACCTGGCTCTCCAATGTTCATTACAAACCTGAAGGCATGTGTTTGATCCCAGTCAAGAGGTACAACCTGTCTTAGTGGTTCTGATGTATACCTGTAGTCACTCCTACCCTGAGTTGGGTCAGATGCATTTCCGGCTGCAACCATATAAGTGTAATCAATGGCTCCGGAGATTAAATTTGAAAAGCGTTGGTCAAATGATGCAGTGATACCCTTTACGTTACCCCAATCTCGATTGATAAACAGTGCATAGGAATCTGAGCCACCTGGCAGGACATATACTTTTTGACCGAGTAGATTTCTCATATCTCGATAAAATAGTTTTAAATATACCGCAGAATGGGACGTCAATGCCTGTTCCACACCAACTTCGTAACTAATAGTTTTTTGAGGTTTTAAATCTGCATTACCAATGTCAGTTTTAATAACACCCTTCAACACTTTAAATTCAGCGTTTTGAAACAGGTAGTTGTAAGCTGGCATCTGGAAAAAGTGTCCGTACGAAAAGAAGAGTTTTCCCTCTGCAGTGATAGGAAACGCCAATGAAAACCTTGGACTAAACTGTGTTTTAATAGTAGCATCCTTAACCTGATCTGGTTGCGGATCATTCCAGTCGAGAGCAACTTTTCCGTCTGTGTTGTAATAATCATAGCGCACACCAATGTTCAAGGCCAAATCTTCTAGTTCAATCTTATCTTGCAGAAATACTGAAAACTCAGTGGGTTTGTTGTGAAATTCATTGGCGTAAAGATCTACTTCAGGAAGGATGGCATTGCCTGGAATACCGTCACCATTGATATCAGTAGCATTATTCCAGATACCATTCCCATTGAAGTCATTGAAAGGTTCATCTTCATCGTATGATCCATTTCCATTAACATCATACCATGGTTCATCTCTTAAATCAACTTCGATAGATTTCTGTTCCAGTTTAAAATCATGCTGTTTAACGTCGAAACCCATCTTGACCTGGTGTTGTGCATTGATTTGCGTGGTCAACTGGCCCTGCAACAGATTTGTAACAGTTACCCGATCATATGTCGAGTTGTTTGTGCCACCTGTATAAAATTCGTAGTTGTCATCTTGTCGATAATAGTCGGACGAAACATAGCGAGGGTCATTGATATCGTCATATGCAAAATATTGGTATTGATTTGATGTATTAGATGCAGCGATGGAATAAAAGGTATTTTGACTCAATTGGTGATTTAGCTTCAAAATATGATTGAGTGCGTTTTTGTGATTCTCATAGTGACCATCGCTAATAAACCTGCGTGAGTGCGAATAGCTTTTCCACTCGTTGTCTTCATATAGGGCTGTATATTGCAGTTTCAGTGCCCGACTCAGGTAATAGATAATCTTACCCTGGGCATTAATTTTTTTATTGGGATTGAGGGAAAAGACCTGCTGTTCATCCTCTGCCTGTACAAGTCCCAGGGAATCTCCCTGCTCCATAGCGATACGACGATCTTCAAGAGAATTATACTTGGTGAGGCCAAAGAGCGTTCCCTCGCGATTAAAATGCCGTACAGAAGTAAAGAATTTTATATCATTGAAGATTGGTATTGGACCGGAGAGGGATCCTTCGATCTCAGTTAGATTGTTAAGGTTATAAGGTTCAACATCCGCCCTGATTTTATCATTGTCATCAATATTATAGTTTGACATTATATCACCGCCCATGAGCGAGAGCGATCCGGTATAGTTATGACTGGGATCTTTTGTCACAATATTTACAACACCTGACATAGCTTGCCCATATTCAGCAGCAAATGAACCCGTAATAACCGACAATTCTTGAATAGCATTGGTGGCAATGTCCACACCTAATCCCTGATGAAAGGGATTAATATTGGGTACTCCATCAATGAGATAGGCAACTTCGCTTGCGCGTCCACCTCGGAAATGCAAAGCACCTGCAGCATCAACTGTAACACCCGTTTTTGTTTGAACGATTGCCTGAAAAGATTCGATGGGTGAATCTTCGATAACATCTGCACCGATGACTGCCGCACTGGCTGTAGCATCTTTTTGAATCATGGAGCGGGTAGCTATAACAGTTACTTCCTCATCAGATTCTAAAACTTGCATAGTCAAGTTTGCATTGATATCGGTGGTAAGATCAGTGATGACTAATACTTTTTCAATGGCCAAAGTACTATAGCCTATCATCATTACCTTGAGAGTGTATTCACCGGGGGGAACATTTAAGATATAATAAATTCCTTGTCCGTCGGAGGAAGCTCCCATCATTGTGTTTTCAATAATGATGTTGGCACCAATTAACGGTTCACCCTCTGCGTCAGTAATGGTTCCCTTAATCTTGCCGGTCGTACCTGCCCATAAGAAAGAACTACATAACAGGGTTATTAGTAAGCTATTTAACTTCATAGTATTATCTCACTGAATGAAAATTATAAATGGTATAATTAAAAAATAAAAGCCCCCGTTTTCGTTTGAAAACGGGGGCCTCTTTAAGCCAGAATGCTATTTAAGAAATGTCATCTGCTTTGAAAGTGAAACGCCGTTTGTTTTGAGTGTATACACATATACACCACTCGCAACGGGAGTCCCTTGAGCATCCAAACCATTCCATGTAGCAGTATAACTACCACTTTCTCTGTGTCCGGAAGCAATAGTATTTACAAGTCTTCCTTGAAGATT
>JABIFG010000244.1 GCA_018650795.1 Fidelibacterota bacterium | reverse complement strand
TTGATCTCATTGGACAGGGATTTATAAGTTTAAAAGACGTGGAGTATTCAGTCCTGGATGAAGCCGATCGAATGTTGGACATGGGGTTTATCCACGATATTCGTAAGCTAATCGCCTTGTTGCCAGCAAAGCGCCAGTCCCTGTTTTTCTCAGCAACTATGCCTCCGGATATTGTGGCTTTATCCCGAAAAATTCTCGGCAACCCTGAAAAGGTATCTGTGACACCAGATCAAACTACAGCCGAGAAGGTTGAGCAGGCTGTTTACTTTGTAAGTAAGCCAGGTAAAACAAAACTCCTTATTCATCTATTAAACACCCTGCCCATGGAGTCAGTTCTGGTTTTTTCACGGACAAAACATGGCGCGAATAAAATTGTCAAACTTCTGGACAGGGCAGGTATATCAGCAGAGGCTATACATAGTAATAAATCACAAACAGCTCGCCAGAGAGCTTTGGGGAATTTCAAGAACGGAGAAACCAAGGTCCTGGTTGCTACAGACATCGCTGCCCGCGGTATTGATGTTGAGGATTTATCACATGTAGTCAATTATGATCTACCCAACATTTCTGAAACATATGTTCACCGTATAGGCAGAACTGGGAGAGCAGGTGCCAGTGGTATTGCCCTTTCCTTTTGTGATGTAGAAGAAAAAGCATATCTTCGTGATATCGAAAAATTGATCAAACAGAAAATTAGTGTTGTGTCTGAACACCCCTTTGTGAACTATAAACCAGAGGTAGCAGCTAAAGATGCAGCGGTGCCTTATGGACTTCGAAAAAAATCCAGACCTGCAAATTCGGGTGGTGGTGGAAGTCGCCCCAAACGCCGTAGACCTTCAGGACGTAGAACACCTTAACTCAATGAAAATTGAATTGTGGCTGATTCAATATGCGAATTAATCACAATAATATTAGATTGTCTCAATAAATACTCCATGAGGGTTTAAATGAAATACATTATGAAAGTAAGGATATAATTATGGCAACAATATCACTCAGGGGCAACCCTGTGACCACAATTGGTGAGCTTCCAGCAGTTGGTTCAACAGCAAAGGATTTTGAACTTGTAGCAAAAGATCTATCCCGAGTATCAATGGCAAATTTTAAGGGTTCCCGGTTGGTGTTAAATATTTTCCCCAGTTTGGATACAGGGACATGTGCGGCTTCAGTCCGATATTTTAACGAGTTAGCTGGTAAATTGCCTGACACCAAGGTTCTATGTATTTCAAGAGATACACCTTTTGCCCAATCCCGATTTTGTGGTGCTGAAGGACTGGATAACGTAATCACATTATCTGATTTTGAATCAGGTCAGTTTGGTAAAGATTATGGTCTTCAAGTTGTTGATAGTGTGATGAAGGGTTTCCTCTCACGAGTCGTGATTATTGTGGATGTAGAGGGGAAAGTTGCCTATACTCAACAGGTACCCGTCATCTCAGATGAGCCGAATTATGATGAGGTTGTCGCTAAGTTGGGATAAAACCATTTATTAAATGGCCTACAATTAATCGCCTCACGATTACCATGAAGTACCACGGGAAATAGTGAGGCGGTTTCATTTATACAGACATAGATTAGTTGAACCATAAAACTAATGGGGCGTTTATGTTGATTTCCAGAAGTTTTACTGAAACAGGTATTTTGTTTTTAGTGGTGTCAGTTTTACTTCAAACTCTAGGGTTAGCCCAAACATGGTCAGGGGATACATTAAGACTAAACCCAATTACTTTTGAGGACCCGAGTCCCGTTGGATGGAACGCCCAATATAAAACTGTGATCAACTTCCCTGATGGCCATAATAAGTGGTCGAATATCCTTATGATTCAAACCTTAAAGTGTGATTCAGCCACTGCAGGGGATAAATATCCTTGTGGCGAATGGGATTATATCTGGAACACATTTATTAAGGTTCCCCAGGGAGATAGCACCGAGTTATTTACTCTTGGGAGCTTTGTAACTCCATACGGTAAGCGGTTGCATCTGGGAGGTGAGAATGGATGGGATTGGATATATGATATCACTGAGTATGCCCCTCTGCTGAGGGGTCAACGGGAACTAATCACAGGGAACAATCAGGAATTATTAAATCTAGAGTTTGTATTCATCAAGGGAACACCTGCTAGAAAAGTCATCTCAGTTCAAAATGTCTATCCATACGCTGATTACAAATATGAATATCTAGTCACAGACAGCTTGTTAAAGGAGAGGGAGATCATTCTCTCTGCGGAAGCAGAGGGCTTCCGGCTAAAGGCAACTATTTCAGGACATGGTCACGCCGGACCAAATAACTGCTGTGAATGGGATAGTAAAACGCATAGCTATCGAGTTAATGGGTGGCAGACTTACAGATGGAATGTGTGGAAGGATTGCGGTAATAACCCAATCTATCCACAGGGTGGCACCTGGCCATTTGATAGGGCAGGTTGGTGTCCAGGGTCAAAGGTGGATGAACACGAATTTGAACTGACCCCACAAGTTTCACCAGGAGATACAATCACGCTTGATTATAGCATTGAGCCCTTCCGAGATAACGGTGAGAAAGATGGGACATTGAGAATGAGTCATCAGCTGTTCAGTTATGGTCCACCAAACTTTAAGCATGATGCAGCAATTGTTGACATTATAACCCCCAACTCAGCTGATCAACACAGCAGGTATAATCCTAATGGTGGTAACCCGGTCATAGTCATCCAAAACCGTGGTAAGTATCCATTAAGAGATGTATCGATTAAATACGGAGTTAAAGGGTATCGAAAGAAAGAGTTAAACTGGAATGGGAATTTGAGTTTTCTTGAATCGGAAGAAGTCACACTTCCAGCCCTCAACTGGAGGAAAATGAGGAAGGCAGGAATCTTTGAAGTTGAAATCTATTTTCAAGATGATCTAAAAGATGAGTATCCGAAGAACAATGTTTTAAAAGCTCACTTTATAAAACCCAAAAGTCTGCCTCAACAATTTGTATTGTCCATTCAAACTAATAATCTTGGTAGAGCCGCAGAAAATAGTTTTACTATCAGTGATGTTTCGGGGATGGTCTGGTATTATGAAGATGGGTTTGAAGACAGCACAAACTATCGACTGCCAGTTGAACTATCCAGGGGGAGTTATCAGTTTAAGTTTAATGATGACATGGAAGATGGAATATCTAGTCACTGGTGGAATAGGCAGCTTGCCCCTGAACAGGTAGGTACCGATGGGT
>JABIFG010000243.1 GCA_018650795.1 Fidelibacterota bacterium | reverse complement strand
GGAGACTGAGCTAGAAAGGGTCACCGAGGGAAGCGGGCTTTATGCAAAGCAAATCGACCTTGCAATAAAAGAAGGTAAGGACGGTTTTGATCGAGATAAATATGCCGTCAAGCGTTTTGATAGCAACACCGGAGGCTAAGTGATGCCTTGGCCTACAGGGGAGCGTCATCATAGATCAAAATTGACGGATCATGACTGCGAGTTAATGCGCCAGCTACGGGAAGCAGGTTTAACTTACAAGGCGATAGCTGATAAGTTTGAATGCTCGTTGTGGACAGTAAGGGATATTGTGAACTTCAGGAGTAGATATTGTTAAATATGCTATAATATATAGCGTGGCTAGACTTAGCGGTTGAAAATCAGGTCCAGACTGACTGCCACATATTTTTCATCTGGATCATTTATCACTGGAGATAAATCATGATTACTCAATCGGCCCTCAAAGAGCTACTGAAATATGACCCAGACACAGGTCTTTTTGCTTGGAAGAATAGAAGAATCGGTGTCAAGAAAAGTCTGGAAGCTGGCTCAATGCAAAAAAATGGTTATTTTGTTATAGGCATAAGAGGGAAAAAATATTATTCGCATAGATTGGCTTGGTTGCATGAGAAAGGCGAGTTCCCGCCCGACAATATCGATCATATAAACGGCAACAGACAGGATAATAGGATGTGCAATCTCAGGGCTGCAAGTGTGCAGCAAAACAATTTTAATCGAGCCGCTCAAAGAAATAATAAGTCTGGGTACAAAGGTGTGTGCTGGTCTGGCATTAAAAGAAAGTGGCAGGCAGATATTTGCTTAGAAGGTCGCCATGTATGTCTGGGGTATTTTCACTCGCCAGCTCTGGCGCATCTTGCGTACTGTAAAGCAGCAAAAAAACACTTTGGTGAATATGCGAGATACGCATGATCGAGTTGCACAACATGGATTGCATGGATTACATGAAGGGTTTAGAAGATAACGCCTTTGATCTAGCTATTGTTGATCCTCCATATGGGATTGAGACTAGAGGTAATGCGCAAGATAGATTTGCGAAAGGGATGCAACTCAAGACTGTAAACGACGATAAGCCGAATCAGGAATATTTCTATGAGCTTTTCAGGATCAGTAAAAATCAAGTGGTATGGGGGTATAACCATTTGTCTGATATGTTGCCATCCTGTAGAGAATTTGTGTTTTGGTATAAGCATCAGCCAGTAGTTACGTTTTCAGATGGGGAGCTTGCGTGGACTTCTTTCCAGAAAACCGCGAAGTGTTTTGACTACCCATACCATCAAGCTAATCGAGACAATAGCGGCAAAATCCACCCCACACAAAAACCAGTAAAACTCTATCATTGGCTATTGGAAAACTACGCTGAGAAAGGACAGAAGATTCTTGATACTCACCTTGGAAGCGGATCAAGCGCAATAGCAGCGCACTATTACGGTGTAGACTTCGTTGGCATTGAGTTAGATGAGGATTACTTTAAAGCAGCGAAAGAGCGCATTGATAACGAGACAAGACAGGAAAGTTTATTTTGAAACCTGTATTGCTCGAGCTGGATAAAGAATTCCTTACAGACGCTACCCACCGCATGAGCGCAGAAGAGAAAAAGCAGCTATGGGATGATTACTGTGAAGAGTACGCAAGAGCTTATACAAAAGAGCCGATCAGCTTCAAGCAGGAGAACGCGGGTCGCTTCGCTGCAAACACAATGGTGCTGAAGAGAGTTAATTTTAGAAAGGAATTAAGACAATGAAAGGACGTATGTCAGATGAGGTATGGGCTTCAGTGGTTAAGTTTTTAGTTAGTCTGGATGAGCATCAAAGAGTTTTTGATTCAGCAACAGATCAATTGATGATCTCACCAGAATCACCATTGAAGGAGCCTTTTTACGGGGTAACGGATGATCTAATCACAGCATGTTCTGATCTGGCTGGAGATCATTTTGACAGTTTAAGTTGGTGGGTATATGAAAATGATTTTGGAAGAAACGGCATGGATGCCGGTGCTGATGGAGATATACGGAAAATTATGAGCTATGAAGATCTGCGCTGGTTGCTGGAGGTTGTCGCGTGAGAAAATTATGAGTATTGAAGGATATTGCGCGGGATGAATTTAAACAAACTGACAAAATCAACAAACCGCACCGGCCCACCCGTTCTGAGTGCATGGTTTTGTTAGGCCAAGGAGACAAATAGAATGGAAACAGAGCTTTTAAAGCATTTAAAGACTAAGGCACTGCAAGCTGAAGCAGAAGCGCGCGGGGCATACTATGCGTATAAGGAGGAGCTACTCTGTGTTGCAATGGATGCTGTTAAAAAAACAGGGCTAACTCGTGGCGACAAAATAATAGCTCACTACTCCAATGGTGATGTTGTATATATTTTTGATGGTGTTGAAAAGCGATATGACTACTACGCAACTGACGATGAAAAATTCAATAAAAGCGACCAAATGTGGCGAAATATTGGAAGAACGCCATATTTAATAGGAAGGAGGATTTTAAAGTCTGGAAAGCCATCAAAGGCAAAATGTCAAGATGAGATTGTTCCAGTGTATTTACTTCGCCTTGTAGAAAAGATTGAATAGGTCAGCCTAACGCCCACTTAACCGGACTGAACGAAGCGCCAGCGCAGTGAGGGTCCGAGTTGAAGTGATTGTTAGCAATTTAAGTGCAGAAACTTGAAATAAGGCTTGACGATAATATGATTAGTAGCTATACT
>JABIFG010000242.1 GCA_018650795.1 Fidelibacterota bacterium | reverse complement strand
CGTTGATTTTGCAGTGATTTCGGTCGATTCAACGGGCACACTTTCTGACGCATCGGATACAACCAGCAGTAATGGTGATGCCAGCACAACCCTGACCTTGTCAACCACTTCGGGAACAGTGCAAGTGAGTGCAACCCTCAGTGGTGGCAATGCATCAGAGACATTCACTGTAACTGCGAGTGCTGATACAGCAAGTATCGGATCGTCAGGCAACTCTCTGATTGTGATTGGTAGTAGCGCAGACAGTACAGATACAACGAAAACACAATCATTTGATGGGACTGATACAATTTGGTTGATTTTGAAAGATCAGTATGGAAACTTAGTAGGAAACACAGATGCATCCGGTAACTCAATAACAGTAAATATTGCATTCAGTGATCTTGCCGAAGGCACGTTGGGTAGTGAATCCTATAATTCTTCTTCCAAGGCCTTTAGTGCTGTAGTAACGGCCCCATCCAGTGGTGATAGCTCAGACACAGTGACGGCATCTATAAACGGCAGTCCGTTAAATAAGAGTGTTGTGGTTACGTATGGCTCTGGTGATGTTGTATTCAATTATAGTTTTGTCAAGAACGCATCTACTACAAGCGTTAACGCGTTTGGTTATGTGCTGACTTCATCCAGTTATTCTAATGCGAGTGAACTGTACGCAGGTATTGCAAATTGTGACGGATTGTCACGGTGGGATGCCTCGACACAGTCTTATGTTTCATTTGTACCAGGGCCTAATATTAATAATTTTACCTTGACACCAGGTGAAGCCTATTTTGTTTCAGTATCACAAAATAGCTCGTTGCAACTTAGTGGGCCAGCAGCTACTATTACCCATACTTTGACAAAGAATACGAATAATACGAGTGTGACAGCGATCGGCCTAGAGTCAGGCGCAGTGATTGATTCGTTGAATACTGCTGCAGAGATGTATGCGCAAGTCACTAATATTGACGGCCTTTCAGAGTGGAGTGTTGATGGCCAATCCTATATCTCATTCGTTCCTGGTCCGAATATTAATAATTTCAGTTTGTCTGATGGTCAGGCATACTTCGTATCTGTTTCTTCATCTACAACTTGGTAACTGGTATATATCTATGTTTAACCGATCAATTTCAGCGTTTATTTTACTGTTTTGCTATTCATTTCTAGTTCATGCAGGTACTACTCATACAGTAAGAGGTGTGATACAGAATCCTGATGCTAGTACGCCAGTAGATGTGACTATTAGCTTTAATGCATATATTCAGGGACGAACTGGTGAGGTGATTACAGCGAGTAGCTCTGGTGCTGGCTATACAGATGGCTCTTGGTATTTGAATACAGGAAATTTCTCAACAAACTGGAGTTCAGGTGAGGTCCTGATTGTTGACTTTACCAATTCAGCTAATGGAGGCACGGCGCAAAGCACGACAACACTGACCACTTCAGGAACCGACGTTGCAGCACAGACAACGCTGACAGTGGTTGCAGGTCCTGCAGCCGATGTATCAGGAACTTCAGGCAATAATCAAACAGCAGCAGTGGGTGCTCAGCTCTCAAACCCTTTTGTTGTTCGTGTGTCTGACAATAATGGTAATCGTGTCTCTGGGGAAACGGTCACTTTTGCGGTTGTTTCTGGAGGAGGTAGTCTTTCCAGTACATCTGTTACAACTAATAGTAGTGGTGAAGCGACAAGCACACTTACCCTAGGTACGGCGACGGGCGCAAATTCAGTTTCTGCAACAGTGGGTAGTCTGACGGCGGTGACATTTGATGCAACAGGTACAGTTGGTGATGCAACAGACTCTCAAAGCACAATTACTTCTACCGTTTCAACTGCTACAGTTAGCAGTTCTGCAACGGTTACTGTGATGGTAAAAGATGCATACGGCAATGCCCGTTCAGGTGATACGGTCACTTTTGCATTAACACAACCAACCAATGGTTCAACGGGAAGCGTTACTCCCTCAGCCGTAACAGATGCCAGTGGAACTGCAACGGCTACACTTGTATTGAGTGAACTGGCAGGATCCAATGTGGTGACTGCAACGACAGGAAGTGTGACAGAGACAGTTACAGTAACGGGTACGGTGACCGCACTTGCCG
>JABIFG010000241.1 GCA_018650795.1 Fidelibacterota bacterium | reverse complement strand
CCACAGGCATCCACACAAACCTGAAAAGGGGTACCAACGCGAGCAATGAGGTTCCCTGGAGACTTGATGGCATCACCGGTTACGGTCAACGTGCGTTGTATCAAAGGCTTGCCATTTACCACGGCTTCATATACAGCCAGCGCTGTGGCGATATTGTTGACGACCACGCCTACATCCATGGGGAGTCCGCCTGCTGGAACTTTCCTGCCGAGGGCAGCATCGATAAGCATTTTTTCAGCGCCCTGGGGGTATTTAACCTTCAGGGGTTGAATTTTAAAATTTAGCTTCAGTTCCTTTACCCTGGCCTCCATGGTAGCGATAGCATCGGCCTTGTTGGATTCGATGCCCACAATGCCCTGTTCAATACCCAGGATTCTCATCATGATCGCCATGCCTTTGAGGATATGATCTGTATCTTCCAGCATGTTGCGGTGGTCGCAGGTAAGGAAGGGTTCGCATTCACAGCCATTCAGAATGAAGTGATCAATTGGTTTGTCTGCCGGGGGAGACATCTTCACATGGGTTGGAAAGGCTGCTCCTCCGAGACCCACAATACCAGCCTCTCGTACCAGCTTGCTCAGATCTTCCCGGGAGGTTGTTTCCCAATTTTCAGGAATGGACAATAGCTCCCATTCGTCTTCTTCACCCTCCCGCTTTATGTGAATCATGGGGACTTTCGCACCCAGTGGATGTGGAAATGCAGCCACTGCAGCAACGACTCCAGTAATCGAGGCGTGAATGGGGCTGGAAATAAAGGCTGAGGAATCAGCGATCTTTTGTCCGGTTTTTACCAGGTCACCCTTTTCAACCAGAGGTTCGCAAGGTGTGCCGATATGTTGCTGAAGTGGGATAAATACTTCAGCAGGGAGTGGCATTGTTTTAGATGGTAGGTGACAGGTCAGATTCTTGAATTCATCGGGGTGTACGCCGCGACGAAAGGTGCTTATGTGAAGCTGGGATGATTCAGACATGTGTTAATTGACTCCTCATGGACATTTTAGTGCTCACCAATGAAAAAGAGAGTTGATGAAAGCGGTTACATTCCATGCCTGAATGCAAGGGCAAAAATAAGACCATCTCCAACGGTTTTAGCCCTAAGAGACCATAAAAATCGATTTTAGTAAAATGTTGTTAATATGGGGCATAGAAGGTAATTAGTGCCCAAATTACTAATTGCCCAAGGCAGATATAATCTTTTAACAGCACCCTACTTCAGTGGGGTGCTGTTAATGAAGTTTATTTCAAATTAATCCGCGCTGTATAGGTGAGGACGACTTCCTTGTTGGCAGACACGGGAACTGTGAATTTCACTCTGGAGGCATCCACTTTTGAATAGTCGTGTGATGCATTTTGAACTTTCCAATTGCGATAGCCCACAGGCTGGATGACTTCTATTTCTACAGGCTCATCCTTACGGTTGGCCAGGGTGATACGAATATCTTCTTCCCGGTAGCGATCAGCCTTTGAGCGTCGATCAAGGACTTCACGCTTGCCCTTGACATCAAAAGCCTCGCCCACTTCCAGGGTTACCAGATCATCGCGGGAGGTATGTTTTAGATTGTCTTCACCAATAAGCTCAAGAGCACCATCTGTATCCTTTTTAAACAGGCGCACAATCCCGCCCGGTAGTGCCACACCTGTTCCGGTTTCCTTATCATTGGTAAACATAATCTTGATGGGAATGTTTGTGAACTGATCACGAGTTCCCTGGTAGACGTAGCGTTTTTTTGCATTTACCAGAGTGGGACGCAGCCACTGGATTTGTTTTTCTTCCTGGTTATGAACTGACACAGGAAAGGAAATGTCGTAGAGATGATATTCAAAAAATTGGCGCTCCTCCACAACATCCATAGCTCGCATGGCAAACACTCGATCTTTTTCTCTCCGAGAACCCGATGTTTGAGTAGGTCGGGCACGGTGCAGGTTTCCAGCAACCAGTTTGAGTTTGGCCTTTTCATAATCTTTGCCGGATTGATTGTTCAGGTTGATCCAGGAGCTTAAATCCAACTCGCTATCATCACTGTTAATGACCGCCACATATTCAGCTCTCCAGGAAATGCCTCCCGTGAGATAGGACAAATCAAAGTTTACCTTGCTTGTTTTGGCTGCATTTAAGGTCCAGGCCAGTGTGGGGCGGACATACAGTCGTTCTGTAGGTGTTGGACATTTTATCGTACCCACAAAATTACGCTGTATGATATCTGTACCAGATCGACTTTTTAAAACCAGCGTGCTATTATCATAACTCAGCAAAACACCACTCATCTTATTGTCATTTTGAAGAATCACTGTGACTTCTGCTTCGAGGTATTTTTTGAGTAGCTTATTTTGATTTACCAGATCATAACGATAGTTCTGTTCCAGAACCTGGAGGTCTTGATCCGAACCCAATTTGACCGAAGAGGGGTTCAAGGTCTCGGCAACCCGCTCAATTTCTATCTCTGAGATACCCTTTTGAATTTGACGTGAAAAATGCTCCTTGACCAAAGCCTCGCCATGATTGTATACCGTTAGTTGGGTTTGAGTGAATGCATTAGATGTGAAAAGAAGTAGCAAGGCTAAAAGTTTCAAATATCTGATCATAACAAGCTCCCTTTGTGCGTTCATCATAATAATTTTAGAAAAGGATGCACACCGGAGTAGGTGCTTCCGCCTGACTCACGTATTTCAACAATCCTGTTATTTGGTCACGTTTCAAAGTCACAATGTTGTTGGTGTGCTGGTTGGCCACGAGGATATAGTTTTCATCAGGTGAAAGTGCAAAATTCCGTGGACCCTCACCACCACATCCTTTGTTACCCAACAGCTTCAAACTGCCATCATCATTCACTTTTAAGACAGCGATGCTGTTATGTCCTCGATTGGATGCATAGACAAATTTGCCATCTGAAGAAATATGAATATCTGCACAAGTGTTAGATTCAATGTATCCGACAGGTAAGCTTGAAACCGTAGGTCCTATGCTATAACTACCGTCTTCATTGCGGTCCACCCGGGTGACACTGCTACCGAGTTCATTGGCCACATAAAGCCATTTTCCGTTTGGGTGGAAGGTCAGGTGACGTGGTCCATCGCCTGGATTCAGGGCTAATTTTTCAGGTGATGCGGGGATCAGTTTTTGTCCCCCTGGGTCAATGCTTGAAAACCACAGCTCATTGGTTCCCAGGTCAATTGAAATGATTCCGCAATCGACCGGGTTAAACCAGACGGAATGTGCGTGCGGTGCCTCCTGCCTGTCTGTGATGCCCTTGCCGGTATGCTGTTGGACATCCAGGAGTTCGGTGAGAGGACCATCCGCTTCCAGTTTAAGCAAGCCTACATTCCCGCCAGTATAGTTGGCAGCCAACACATATCCCTCTTGATTGATATTCACAAAACAGGGATGGGCTCCTCCAGAAGATTGGCGATTAAGAAGAATGAGTGTGTCCTCAAAAACCATATAAGATTCCACCGTACCGACATTCTCATCATTTTTAACTTCGTTTATGGCTACCAGGAATTTTTTGTCAGTGCTGAGTGCGAGATAGGACGGATTCTCTGACATGACGGCCAGCCCGACTTGCTTCACATTACCATTGGGATGCAATTCATATTTATAGATGCCCTGGCTTTTGCTTGCGTCTGCTGTGTAGGTGCCCAGATAAAATGATTGTGTTGCTTGTGTGTTCACGGTTTCCTCTTTGATGGTGTGACAGCCCGACAATACAAGGAGAGCTGTGAAAGTTACGATTGGCCAAAGCGATTTCATGCTTGGTCAATATAGTCTCAAAAGTTGCACTGCCATCCCAATATTGAGTGGGCGTTTCCCGTAATATTTGTCATGTCTCATGTGGATACCCGCATTAATTTATGAAATAATGATTTAACCTTTTCTCAGAGATGACGTATCACATAACAGCATGAGTCCTCAAGAAGCCAAAACCAGCGATGCCAATCTGATTCTGAATTGTCAATCAGATGATCAGGCAGCTTTTCGAATCCTGGTAGAAAGGTACCAGGCCACAGCCTTTCGCTTTGCGTTTCGCCTGACCTGCAATACCCCAGACGCAGAGGATTTATGTCAGAATGCCTTTCTGCGCGTCTGGAATTACAGATACCGTATCAATCAGGAATTACCCTTCACGACACTTCTATATACTATAGTAAGTCGACTCTGGATAGATCATCAGCGCTCAAAAAAGCGCAGATTCTTTACCAATAGAGTAGATGCTTTGGATGCTGAAATTGTGGACCCTAACGCCTTACCCGAGACTATCGCCATAAATCAGGATCTGGCTCAACGCATAAAGACTCTCAGTACAAAACTACCTCCTCGTCAACGTCTGGTTTTCACCCTCAGGGATCTTGAGGACTTAAACATTCGTGAGGTGATGGAGGTAACAGGACTCTCAGCAGGCAGCGTGAAGAGCAATCTGAGTATCGCCAGACAAAAAATTCGCAAACAATTGCAAAGCATAACAGGACGAACATTATGAAACATGCGAAATGGATTCGCAGTATCCACCTTCTGCGCGGTGGCGAATTGAACCCCGAAGAGGAACAGGCCTTAAGCGCCCACCTCTCGGGATGTAAGCATTGCTCGGTGGTTTATGAAAAACTCCAGCTTGACTGGATCAAGGTAATGGGTGAAATCGGCACGGAACCGGTCTTGCCTGATTCTGAGCGATTGAGTGATGATATACTTTCAGCAGTTTATCGTAACGAACTTCAATCCGCTTCTCTTAAAAAAACACCTCGGTCGGAAAGGGAACCATTTTTCTTGATGCCTGGCTTTCGTTTTGGCTTGCAGGTCGCCAGCCTGATATTTCTGGCTATCTTTTTCATAGAACAGTACCAAATAACCCACTCAGTCCACAGGCTGGAAATACAGCTGCAAACCCAGAATACCCAGCCTCGATATGCCCGCTTGAATATGATCCCCCCGACTTTTAAGAAACAATTATTGGTGATTGTGAAGGAGCAACTTGAGAAGCGGGGTCTGCCAACAAATAGAATTGAAGAAATTGTTCATAGCCTGGAAACAGGCTCCATTAATAATGAGACCCTCTCCACAAGAAAACGTGATCTTACCCGAGTTGAGAAATGGATTTTTGGTCAAGGGGGAATATCAAAACTTAAGCATGTTGATACATATTGGAGGCAACCATGAAATATTTAAGAACAGTTATTATGATGATTCCCTTACTGATGGTGAGTTGTCTTGAAGTTGAAACCACCAGCAAAGTGAATCCCGATGGGTCTATTGAAAGAAGCATTCAACTGAAAGGCTCAGCTGAGAGTATTTTAGAGACAAATTTTAACGTTCCCCGGCATGATCTGGAATTCTGGCAAATTTCCCAAGACTCATTGGAAGAAGATAATTATCTATATCTTGCTGAAGCAAAATTTGAGTCAATTGATGATTTAAATCAGAGTTTTAGGCGAAATGCTCAAGACCCGGGAGTCCAAATCAAAGCCAGCCTGTTTATTAATGAGGGCTTTTTCTTCACCCGCTACTTTTATAAAGAAGACATCTGGGCGGATTTAGGAGGACCAGAGCTCCCCATGGAGTCCTATTTAACCCAAGCAGAACTCGAAGCCCTTATAAGCAACGAAACAGAGGCCGGTGCAGGACATTTAGATAGCGTAGAATCCGCCAGAATTGAGGCGGGCTTTGACGACTATATGCAGCACTTGATTTTTGAGGATTTCATTATCGAATTGCGAAAGGGTGGCAAGCGTTCTGGAAATCTCTCAGTAATTGATGGGATGATCAAGGAGCATTCTGATTCACTCCTCAAGGCACTTAGTAGCACTAATTTTTATGATGAAAATCTAGTCTGGAAATCTGTTCTGGAAAAATACATCAGCAGGAACACCATTGAGGAGGTTCAAGCTGGAAATGCTGAGGGCTTTGTCCAGTTTTACCAGCGTTGGCAATTTTTTGAAGAGGTGCTCGTGGACGACTATAATTTTAGTATAGAGATGCCCGGCGTGATTAGAAAAACATCAGCCCTGGATGTGCGGGGAAATCGTATGAGCTGGGAACCTGCAACAATTCAATTGTTCTTTGGGGGCATCTCCCTTGAAGCAGAATCTTCAGTTATAAAACCTTGGTCTTTGGTGATGACCGGATTGCTTATTTTGCTTACACTGGTGGTGATGGTGACCGGACTGATTCGCCAGCGAAATAGAAACCGGGCAGTTTAAAGTCATGCCCGGGACTGGATTATACAGCCGTCTGAACAATGAGCAGTTCTAGGAATTCTAAAGCGTTTCATGTTATCTCCTTTCCTTGTTGTTTATATCATTTGTCCATACGCGGACTGGTTTACATAAAAAAGTCCCTGATTCACCGAATTGATCGAAGCCTCGGGTAGACTTTCCTTGTGCGTACTTACTTTGGTTTTGCTAAAAACACGGTCGAAGCGCCAGTTTTTTGATGGTCCCTCACCGAGACGGGTAAATTCCAGACAATCATGGCCGGTGGGTGTATTGATACATATTTGAGTTGTCATATGCTCTCCTCTCTGGAGTAGGAAACCCCAGCTTTAAATACATGAATAGGTATATATCTATATGTTGGATTAAAAAAAATCACTCCTCTTTTCTCGCTTTCCCCAGCTTCTCAATCTCTACAAACTGTTCCTGGAAACCATTACAACAGCTAGTGATACAAATGGAATCAAGACGGTAATAGACCTCTTTTCCACGTTTGGCAGAAGCTACGATGTCAGCGTTTTTTAAAACGCTGAGGTGGTGAGAAACAGAAGGCTGCTGCATATCAAAGTGTTGGCAAATCTCACTCACATTGAGCTCTTTATCCTTGAGGAGTTCCATGATCTTAACCCGATTGGGGTCTGAGATTGCTTTGAAGAATTTATTTAAATCGTATGCCATTATATTTTCTCATTTACGCATAGAAATATATCTATGTAAAGGTAAATGGCAACTTGTTTTATTGTTTGCCCATAAATATTTATTTGAGAGCCTCCATTAAATATTCAAGAGGCGTGGGATGCTACAAACCCTGGATCACACGCTGCAATTTTTCCTGGATTTCCTGACTTATAGCAGCCAGCTTCGTATTCTCCACAGGTGCCATCGATGTGACCGGGTCAACAGCGGCAACTTCAATGGATCCGTTGGTCTGTTCAATTACAGCCACATTGCAGGGTAGTAAAACACCAATTTTATCTTCAGTGAGAAGAGCCTGATGGGCATAGCTGGGGTTGCAGGCGCCCAGGATGGTGTATTTTTTGAAGTCGATATCAATCTTCTTCTTGAAGGTCTTTGCAAGATCAATTATGCTGACAACCCCGAAGCCTGCCTTGGCCAATTCGTTGGTAACGGTTTCCAGTGTTTCTTCAAAATTGGTTTCAGATAATGTGGTGTTGAAATAGTAACTCATGGTGCCCCCTTAGAATTAAGTGTTAATGTAAAGCCTGGCTTGTTATACCATGAGACGCCTCATGAAACGCTTAGTTACAATTAAAGCGCTCGACATGACCATTAGTTGCCAACATAAAAATGGACCCGATAAAGCCGACTTTGTCCATTGCTTGATTTGTTCAATTCCCGCATGAGGGTTTCTGTGGTAGAAAAACCACCTGGCTTATAATCAACGTCACTCCGCCTGCTGGTGAAATACAGGGTCTGTGCCTGAACATCGACATAGGGACAATAATCCATCTGTTTCGAATTGAAATCCGCCCCCAGATTCTTGGCCTGAGACCAGGTTTGATCGTCCTGCCTGTAGGCGATATATAGATCACCACTTCCCAGGCCATCTGCTCTATTGTAGCCTGAAAATAGTAGATAGGATTCGTCAGGAGCAATGAAGGCGTTGAATTCATAGCCCGATGTATTGATGGAATCGCTGAGAGAAATGGGTGGAGAGAAACCTTGTCCCCTTTTAGTGCTGAAAAAGATATCATCCTTCCCCTTGGAGCCGGGTCTGTCGCTGGTGAAGTAGAGCGTGCCACTCGAAGTCAGTGAGGGATAAAATTCATTGTGCTCAGTATTGATATCATTACCAAGATTGATAGGGTCTGACCATTTTGATTTGGGGTCATCACGCTTAACCATCCACAGATCATAGTCTTTCACTGCGGTGTCATCTGTATTGAGAGGTCTATTTGATGCAAAATAAAGTCGTTTACCATCAAGTGAGAGGAAAGGTTCTAAATCCCCATAGCTACCGGAAAAGGCAGCAATTTTTGGTTTACGCCACTTATTTCTAATTTTTCGAGATACCATGATAACTGAAACCTCACCAAGGGGGCTTTGAGCTGTGAAATAGGCTTCACTTTCATTTAAGGCAAGATCACGGACATTGGGATACTTTTGTAGAATATCTTCCAGAAACGCTGCTGGTTTTTCATGGGCTGAGAGTGTGCCAGACAGAACAATACATATTAAGAGGGTAAAATATCGCATAAGTTTCCTATGGTTATGGTTGAATCCACACTTCAGAGCACAATCTGTTGGCAGACAAAGAAATCCCCAATAAAAATCGTTAAACGGATGTCTGTTTCGATGACGGTGGAAATGGGGAGGAATTGAATCCTGGCGGCGTAAGGGTTCTGGCTACTTCTTTCGCAAGATGAGATAGGCCAGATTCATTACCAGTGACAAGCCTAGAAAAAGCCCCGTAAAAAAGGAGAGCGTCGAGTTGTGCTCCAGGAAATAAGTATTTATGAGAAAACCAGTTAGTCCAAGAACCATGGAAATTTGACCAAGCCCAAGCATTAGTTCTAATCGTTTCATCGAAAGAAATCCCTATTCGTTTTTATAAGCTATAAAAAATGTGATTGATTACAAGCGCAAGTCATGAATCGAGGCAATTCTGGAGCTCAAGTTTGGATATGAATCTCGGCCAGTTCTTGCATCGTTCGTGGTCGCTTTTGCAGTACTGAATGGAGTCTTATGTCTAACCAGTACCATAAATGAGCTGATTGCAATACAGCCGGCAATAATATGAGGTATCAGTGAAAGACTGATTAGGTGAATGGAAAAAACGTATTCCAGCGAAAGATCTAATCCCAGACAAACAAAAAAAATTAGTAGCGGTGGTATACGAATGGCTACAGAATTTTTTAAGATATTTCCCATAATTAACCGTTAAAAGCGATAGGTTGCCCCAGCTTTAAGTACCTTAGTTTCCGCGTGAAGCCCTTCCTGCATGAGTTGCAATGCATGGTCGCAGCTGTCATGGCCCGAAAGGTATACTTTTTCCGGTCTTATTTGATTTAGGAGATCAATAGTTCTGTTCATATCCTCATCTGTAACGAGTCTCCAAGGCGGTTTGCCCGTGCCAATCAACCGCTGGAGCTGGATACCGGCACGGTCACCTCTTCCCGCGGTAATTGGAAAATGCAACCCACCGCCAAATGCGTAAACCGGTTCTTTTGAAATCTGGGAAACCATTTTCATGATCACTTTGACAGTGGGGTGTCCGCATCCGGTAAAAACAACCAGCCCTTTGCCTTTGACATTGGCTATTAAGGTTTGCTCTTCCGTATACCCTAAGAAAAAAAGACTTCGGGCAAGCGGGCCTGTGGTTCCAATGCCACCACTTAAAAGCCGTGGGTTTTTTACTAATTCACATAAAAATGACCCTGAAGAAGCCTTGTCCGGCAGGTAACAGGGACGTTTTCCCTGACTGCTTTCCGATGTTGTCGGTAAGGCCACTTGTTTTTTTAAGGTGGCCCACATACCACCCATATGATCAGGATGCAAATGTGAAATTGCAAGTGCATCGACATCATCTAAATCCAATCCAAGTTTTTCTACATTATGTGAAAGAGCAGGTCGTTTGGAGCCGAACCCCATATCAAACAGTAAAGACCCCAGGTTGGTCCGGAAAAGATACGATACACCCGCATCCCCTATGAATCCAGCTTCTTTTTTTTCTTCAACTAGAACTGTTAGTTCTAAGTAATCCAGTTCGGGAAGATCAAGAGCAGTCGCCTGCTCGATCCGTTTATGATTCACCTGTTGAGCAAGTTTACGATTCTTTCGGTACCGCTTGTTGCGGATAATAAGAAACAATGTCACAAAGGGGGATACCAAGGCTAGAGCAGGCCACCATAAAGGGGATATTCTAAACGTCATAATCAACACCTCCGTATTGTGCTTTGCTACGTAGTTACAGCTTGGGATGCCCTGTCTATATACTACTGGAAACTCTCTATGTTCACCTTTTATAACGAAATTTTTATAAAAGGCCACCCCCATAACGAGGTGGCCTTTTCTTTCTCAGAATCCTTCACCGGTCGAGATTCACGTATTTATCATACTGGTAAATGTCGTAAAAATAAATAAGTCCCTGGTAGTCAGGGACTTATTTATGTACACCGCCCAGGACTCGAACCTGGAACCAATTGATCATAGTCAACTGCTCCGATACCAAGAACCGTTGTCCTGTAGCTTTTTTTAATGTGTGGAATTTGGTGGTATCCTGTTTGTATCCCATAGAAAAGAGACCGGTGTTAATCAGTGGCTAAAGGGGGTGTTGTTGCGAACAGAAATACCAAGGACCAACGGGAGGTGACTTTTTCCTTATTCCATCACCTACAGAGGTTATTTTCTAGGCCATGAGTCTTTTCAATAATGCCGAAAACCCACGTACCCTGCCACCCCTGGCAGAACGCATGCGCCCAAACACCCTGGCCGCTTTCTTGGGACAGCAGCACCTTGTAGCAGAGAACAGACTTTTAGCTAAAGCGATTAAAGCAGACCGACTCTTTTCCATCATTCTCTGGGGACCTCCAGGGTGTGGAAAAACCACGCTGGCCAAAATCATTGCCAGCCAGGTAGACGCTCACTTCTATGAGCTTTCTGCTGTTTCATCCGGAGTGAAGGATGTCCGGGCAGCCATGGCTAAAGCCAAAGCCAATCGTGAGTTGGGAAAACCAAGCATCCTGTTTATTGATGAAATCCACCGCTTTAACAAAGCCCAACAGGACGCCCTGCTCCAGGCTGTGGAGAACGGGATCATCACACTTATCGGTGCCACAACAGAGAATCCCAGCTTTGAAGTTATCTCACCCCTCCTGAGTCGTTGTCAGGTGCTCAAACTCACCTCACACAGCAAGGAAGATCTCGCGTCGATTCTCGAACATGCTCTTTCAGAAGACCTCTTTTTGAGCACTCAAAACATTCAGTTTGAAGATAAGGGCAGAGATCTACTTTTAGAGTCCGTCTCCGGAGATGCGCGTCGTTTGTTAAACGCTTTGGAAATCAGTACCTCGATCGCCACCCCAGATCGTGATGAAGATCAAGTCATTACCATCACTGACGAACACATCAGGGAAGCCCTTCAGAATAAGCACCAGCTATACGACAAAACTGGCGACTACCACTACGATATAATATCTGCTTTTATTAAAAGTGTGCGGGGTAGCGATCCTGACGCCTCTCTGTATTGGCTATCCGTGATGCTGGAAGGGGGAGAGGATCCCATCTTCATTGCAAGACGCCTGGTTATCCTGGCCTCCGAGGACGTCGGCAACGCTGATCCACAGGCTTTGACACTGGCCACATCTGGATTACAAGCAGTACATGCTATTGGAATGCCAGAAGGTGCTATCGTGCTATCACAAGTCACTACCTATCTGGCCTCCACAACCAAAAGCAATGCCAGCTATATGGCCCTGCGGGCCGCCCAGGAAACAGTGCGGGAAGAAGGTGCTCATTCGGTCCCCCTGCATTTACGCAATGCACCTACCAGCCTGATGAAAGAGCAGGGGCATGGCAAGGGGTATCACTATCCCCATAATTATCCCGGTCATTTTAGCGAGCAGGATTATTTTCCAGATGAGCTGAAAGCCAGACAATATTATCGACCCAGCACAGAGGGTATTGAAAAGCGTATATATGAACGTCTCGTGACCTTGTGGGCATCCCGCTTTGAGGAACCTTCTGGTTCATAACCCATTCAAACTCTCATGCACTCCCTCTTCCGACCAATAGCCCTTCACCTCATCACCCTGTGCATCTTATTGCCCTTGGGTAATTCCAGTGCTAGAGCCGCCCGGGGTGAAAAACTGGAGCTTATTCAAGCTGATAAAATTGAATCTTTCAATCGTGGGGGAATCACCTACCGACGCCTGGTTGGTGATGTAATCATGCGGCGTGGTGACACACAGCTCACCTGTGATGTAGCGGAATTTCAGATGGAGCGAGATGAAGCCCTGCTCACTGGTCACGTGACCATCATTACTCCTGAGTCAAAACTCAGCAGCAACACAGCTCGCTATAGCGGGAGTGATGAATATGTAGAACTGCTGGGCGATGCTCGTTTTGAGGATGACCCATTTGTTGTCACCGCACAAAAACTAGGCTATTACATCGATTTAAAAAAGGTTCTGGCAACTGATCAGCCCGCCCTGGTGGATAGTGGGTCGACTCTACAGGCAGACACCATTTATTACTATGAAGATAGTCAGCTCGGGGATGCCCTGGGGAATGCCTCCATGGTGAATACCACAGACAGTCTCAGTGTTTCAGGAAAACATTTATTGTATTTTTCAGGCAAAGATTCTCTGCTCAGTTATGGCGATGCAAAATTCAGGAAGTGGTCAACTGAAGACACAACTCTGTACATAGATTCGGACAGTCTCAGCCTGGAAGAGGGCTATTTTTTCGCATGGCAGAATGTTGAACTGCGCAGTGGAGATGCACTGGGTACGTGTGGCCAAGCCGTTTACATGCAGGATGATGATGTCGCTATTATGCGTGACGATCCCATTTTACAAGAGGATGATTTTGTCCTGAGTGGAGATATTTTTAACCTGCACATGGATGGTGGTGATTTGAAATCAGTTTATGTCCCGGAAAATCCACATTTCACACAGAGGAAAGCCTCAACTGATACCACCTTCACTGATTGGCTGGATGGCAAGATCATGGCGGTTGAATTCAATGATGGACAACCACAGACAGTCACCCTGATTGAGATGGCAACCTCCTTTTTTAATGTGATTGAAGAGGGTCGCTACAAGGGCAGTAATAAAGTCAGCGGGGATACCCTGTTTATCCTGCTCTCAGATTCCAGTATCTCGGACATAACCGTTACCGGTGGGGCAGAGGGTGAATTTACACCTGCCCGGGGTAGTACAGACATTGAATCTCCCATCAAATATTGGGCTCACCATATTGCCTATAGTATGCAACATGAAACGACCCAGCTAAAAACCAGAGCCTCGATTGATTATGGCGATATGAAGCTAAAGGCAGGACATGTCGGTGTGTACTGGCGCCAAAACTTACTCCGAGCCCGTAGCCTCATTGATACCCTTGGTTCCGAAGATTTTCCGGTTCTGTCCCAGAAAGGCCAGGATGATTTCCATGGTCAGAGTATGGTGTATGACCTAAAAACACAGCGGGGAAAAGTTGCTGCCGGTCGCACCAAGATGGATGACGGCAATTATTATGGTAAAGAATTGACCCGTATCAATGAAGATATCTATCTCATGGAAGACGGCTATTACACCACCTGTGATATTGAGGATCACCCCCATTTTTACTTTTACAGCAAGCAAATGAAGCTTTTTACAGATAAAATTATCATCGCCAAACCGGTAGTGCTCTATATTGCTGATATTCCCCTCATGGCGCTACCCTTTGCAGTTTTCCCGCAGAAGAAGGGTAGAAGTTCTGGGTTTATGCTACCGTCCTATGACTACCGTCCCTCCAATGGAGGCCGTGCTTTAAAGGGCTTTGGTTATTATTGGGCGATCAATGATTATTCCGATTTTAAAATGACGGGTACCTTCTGGGATCAGTATGAAGAGTTCAATTTAAGAAGTGTTCTAAATTACCGAAAACGCTATAAAATCAATGGTAAAATAGATGCCTCCATGGTCTCTGATCGTAATGCTCTGAATGAACCCGCAAACTGGAAATGGCGGCTCAAATTCAATCATTCACAGACCATTGATCCCAGTTTTACCATCCGTGCAGATGTCAATTTGTCAGGTGATGCCAGCTTTGATAGAAGCTATAGTCATGATCAGGAGGAGCGTTTAAATACCAAGCTTCATTCAGGTATTTCTATCAACAAAAAGTTCGAATCCATTAACAGTACCACATCTCTCAGCGGAACGTATGATGAAAATATGCAGGTTACCCGTCGCGTGGAGGAGGCACCAGAATCAGCAGGGATTCGTCTGACTGGGCCAACACTCGCTCTACCATCCTTTCGATTTAGCCGTGCTTCTGCCCCCATTATTAAGGCTAAGGGCAATCAAGAAAATTGGTACAACAATTTTCGCTGGAGCTACAATAACCAATTTAGTAATCGCAGAAAATGGAGTTATCTCTCATATGATAACCCGGACACATCAGAGGTTGATTCCCTCTTATGGCAGGAAGACATTGTAGATGCGCGTACCTGGAATCATAACACCAGTCTTTCAGGGGATACTCAGCTCTTAAAGGTCTTGAAGTTAGTTGGTTCTGTTTCCTACAAGGATGCCTGGGGCTTTAAATACCTTGATCCCATTCTGGATGAAGATGGACTGGCCTTCGTAGATACAGGATCTGGCGCAATTGAAACGCAAGAGATCGAAGGCTTTATTCGTCGCGGAACCTTTAGCACCACCGCCAGCCTGAACACCAAAATTTACGGAATATTCCCAGTGCATATTGGTCCACTTCAGGCTATCAGACATACTTTAACTCCTTCAGTTTCTTTGAGTTACACCCCTGATTTTTCCACCGATTTCTGGGGCTATACGGAATCACTGACGGATACAACAGGAGCGGTACAACGTTTTGACCGCTTTGCAGGAAGTGATCTGGGAGCCACATCGAGTAATGAGGCCTTAAGAATGAGCTACAGGCTCAATAATGTTTTTGATTACAAATTGTTCAGGAACGATGTGGAGAGTAAAGCTCAATTTCTAACCTGGGGTATGTCCGGCTCATATAACTTCAAGGCAGATTCGCTAAAAGCTTCGGACATTTCCAGTAATATTAAAGTAAATATCGGTAAATCTTTTCGTCTGAGCCCCAGTATGACCTATGAAATTTATGAACGCGATTCCACCGGATCTCATAAGATTAATCAGTTTCGCAGTCCGCGAATGACCAGAGCGGGTTTTAGTTTTGGATTTAAATTGCATGGAGATGCACCTGGTGGATTAAGATCTACAGCGCGCAATGTTATTCCTGAGGATAGTCTGAGTGCTGATTCAATTAAAGGGTTTAATCTTGCCGATATCGGTGGTTCCCGCCCAAGTCGCAGCAAAGCTGTCTGGAATGCCAATTTCAATTTCAGTTACTCCTATAGTCATCAGAATCCCCTGGAGGAAGCCAAACAGACTTTTAATCTTAGGACAGGACTAAAGTTTAATCTTTCAGAAAATTGGGGTATTACCTATTCACCAAGTTTTGACCTGATTAAGAAAAAAATTAATCCAAGCTCAGTTGGAGTAACCAGAGATTTACATTGTTGGAAAATGACTTTATCCTGGACTCCTGTTGGCAGATGGGGAGGGGTAAACCTGACTATCCGCCCCAAAGCGTCCCAGCTTCAGGATCTGAAAGTGGAACATACATCGCATAGAAACTATTAAAACATTTTTGAATCAATCTCTTTTATTGCTTTAAACACAGATACATCAGCGCCCCAAAAACATAATCAGAGCTTTGCAGATTAGGCGTAGACTTTTTTTTATATGGGATTACTTTTAGAATAAGCATTTTAAAAACCATAAGTTCGGAGTCTCTGTTGTCCCAAGTCATTGAGTTGAAGTCTCATCCACTCGTCTCACACAACTTAGCCATCCTGAGAAGTAAAGATACTGACAGTCAACGCTTTAGAGAGGCAGCTCAGCGGCTGACTACCATGGTGTTAGTTGCTGCTACTGAATCACTAAATACGGTTGAACAGACTGTCGAAACTCCCATGCAGAAGACCACTGAAATGGTCTTGGCTGAAGATGTCTGGTTCATACCAGTTCTAAGAGCAGGTCTGGCCATGGTGGATGTCGGCCTAAATCTTTTACCAGATGCACATGTCGGATTTGTGGGGCTCTATCGAGATGAAGAGAGTCTCGAACCCCAGCATTATTACAAAAACCTGCCGGATTATTCAAAGTCAGCCCATAGCTGTTTTCTCATGGATCCCATGTTGGCAACGGGGGGAAGTGCGTGTGCAGCAATTGATCTGTTGAAAGCTCAAAGCGCCACGGAAATCAGATTATTGACTCTGATCTGTGCACCTGAGGGTATAAAAGAAGTCTTTACAAAGCATCCTGATGTATCCATTTTTACTGCTTCTGTCGATGAACGATTAAATGATATTGGATACATCATCCCCGGTCTAGGGGATGCAGGCGATCGATATTTTGGGACTTGAGCTCTAAGTTCAGCCCAAAAACGGCGGAGGGGAGGACAGTCCTGGCGGACGCCTCCCCTCCTATCTCGCTAGTGCAGGACAGCGGAGATATCTTCATCAGCTAGCTATTCGATAAAGTCGGCCTCGGCGAACTCTTCGATACTGAAATCATTTTCTGGATCAGCGTCCATTTGTAGGATGAATTCCACAACCTTTTTCTGTGCTCCTTCTACCTGCTTGCGAGAAACGGGTCCTTCTTTAGGCTCGTACATCGCCTGCTTCTTTTGAGGCAGGTTTTCTACAACCCTATCGGTTAATTCCTGATCTTGCCCTTTTAAGGCGAGGGCGATATCATCTATATCAAGACTGTTAAATACATCTCTGAGGATATTCTCTGGCAGCGTGGGCACATTCTCAAAAGTGAAGTGATGTTTTTTCACTTCCTTGGCCAGCTCGGGATCTTCCTGGGAGAGATAATCAAGAAATTGTCGTTGTTCTTTGGCGTCCATGGTACCCAATAGGCTAGCCATCGCTTTACCGCCACCCTCTGCGTATTCTGCTTGAGATGGAATTTGCTTGGCTTTTTCGCGGTATTCTGAGGCAACTTCTAGAACGGCTTCGAGTGGGACGTCTTTGATTTTTCCAAGATCTACCATCGCTTCAGTGCGGATCTCAGTGGGCAGTCTCTGCAGGAGACGTCCTTGCATTTCTGTAGGAACCTGGGCCAATAATATGGAAACAGAACGTGTGGGTTCTGAACGAATCAGATAAGCGAGATGAACCTCAGACATACCATCGAGAAAGGCAAATGGTTGGGATGTGGCATCTTTGGATTCAGCAGCGAATTTCTTGGACATGAAGGAGAAGTAGAATTCCTCAAGTACCGTTTTTTTATCTTCAAAGGGTACATTTTTGACCTGGGGTACACGCTGGCGAACTGCAATGATTTCCTGATCGGTCAAATTGGGAAATAACTGTCCGGCAAGACGTGCTCCCAATATATCAAAAAGAATTGCGGCTTTATCAATACCGGCTAATTTTTTTGGAGTAGCCATTATTTTTGCCCCTTCTTTTTCTTTTTACCATTCGATTTTTCTTCTTCCTCGCCCTCAGACTCTTCTTCCTCTTCGGCTTCACCAGTATCCTGTAACCACTCCTTCACAATACTGGAGGCGGAGCCAGGCTTACTTACAGCCAGAGAGACGACTGATTTCTTAATGCTGTCAACTTCATCTACTAATTCCGGATCAATTTCAGGTTGAGGAATGACATCTTCTTCGGGCTCTGCTTCAACTTCAGGGCTTGGTTCAGGCTCTACATCTGCCAGGCCGATATCCTGAGATGGTGGGAGATCCGGAGCTTGACGACGGCCACCCATAAGGGCACCGATGATCACAGCCAGACCGACCAGGACTGCAGCACCAATAATGAAGAGCCAGAGGAGATCATCCTCGTCATCAGGAATCATGGTTGCCTGGAGTCGTTGGTTTTCAAGATCATTCATTTGTTGTTTGAGTCTGTCCTCGCGATCCTTGATCGCTGATTTTTCAGCTTCTCTGCGTTTTTGCTCAAGTTCAAGTTTTAGACGTTGTTCTTCTTCCAGATCCACAGCAGACAATTGATCTTTCAAATCATCAAGCTGCTCAGATAGAAGTGCCAGCCTCAGAGAGTCCTGACGTAAACGATCCTGGGCTTGTGCCTGTTGTGCTTCAAAGAGTTGTCGTCGTTCTTCGGCAAGACGGTTCTCTTCTTGCTCGCGTAAGTCTCTTAATTCATTCTCGCGTAGAGTAATTCGATCTTCTTCTTCTTGTCGAAGTCGCGCCAGTTCGGCTTCATGCTCTCTCTGCTTATCGGCTTCTTCCTGTCGGATACGTGCCATTTCAGCATCACGGGCAACCGTATTGGCCTGATCAAGCTTCATCTGCTCTTGTTGAGCTTCTAAATCTTTGATGCGCTTGTTTTCTGTTTCTTCTTTTTGACGTGCTTCAATAGCAGTCATTTTTTCAGCAATAGATTTCAGGAGAAGTTGTTCGGTATCAGGTTTGTCGTTGGTGGCACCCTGAAAATCAGCTGTCATGACCTGTAGTTTATCACCACGCTCACGGTTGAAATGTGAGGCAACCATCGTCACAGTACGGATGTTTTCAATAATCTGTGGTGAAATAGGGTCTTCCAGAATTACAGTTAATTCCATTTTGTTAACCCGTAGGCTCGGACCGCTAATGCTGGCAACTGTATGTCGGGATAATTGTGGATTGCTACTTTCAGAATAGTTCACGAGGTATTGATCATCAGTATTCTCTGAGACACTTTGAAGATCTTCTTCGAGGATAACTTCATTTTCTTCCAGGGAGAGGCTTGCCTCAGCAGCCACTTCGCTTTGGGTTGTATCAGGAATTTCAGCAATCTCGTCCAAATCTTCAGCGGCAGCATAAACAACATCTTCATTGGTGTCTTCTTCTACCGGAACTTCTTCTTCGTATAATTCAAAACCAGGGGATTGTATTCCAGGAAATCCTGGTATATCAGAGGGAACATTCGTTTCAATGGGGCGCTTTTTGAGAATCGTCCGAGTCTTTTTCACACCAGTATTTTCTGTCGACGAGGTGGATGATTGGCTGAGACCAGGAGTTTTGCTTAGAGATTGTTTGAAAATTTCTTGTTCAGGACTGATCTTTCCCTTTTTTGATCCAGGTGCTTCATAAACAGTTGTATATTCTTGAGTTGGGGTTGCTTCCATAACCACGTTTACATTGACGATAAAGTTCTCATGACGTAGAATGCGATAAACAGCATCACTCACTCTTTGATGGATGGTATTCTCCAGCAGAATCTTTTGGGAGAGCACCTCTTTATTGGTGTCCGGTAGTGCAAACACCTGAGAGATCAACATCAGGGAGGTAATGATACCGCCTGTAATGATGTGTTTAAATGCTGGATACTTCATAAGCTTCTCCTCGTTTCTAGCGTCGGCCTTAATTAACCGATCGTTAGAAATGTTATATCAACGCGTCTGTTCTTCGCTTTATTAATTTTGGTATCATTTGCGACCATTGGTACAGTATCGCCAAAACCAATTGCTCGGAATTTGTCAGCGGCAATTCCCTGACTGGTTAAATACCGAATTACCGCACTGGCCCTGGCTGCTGATAACTCCCAGTTTGAAGGAAACTGACTCGACCGGATTGGGTCATTGTCTGTGTGTCCCTCTACTGCAATGGCGTAAGTCGCCTTTTCCATGGTTCCCACCAACTTCACAAGAAATGATTTGATTGGTCCCGAAAGGGTCGCAGTTCCTGAGCTAAAAGCCAGATCGCTGGCAATTCCAAGGGTAACACCCCGGGCATCCATAGAAACCTTAACCTGACTCTGAAGCTCCTGCTCAACCACTAATTTTTTAACTTCTTTATTGATCTGACTCAAGGAAACCTTTTTGCTTTTCTTCTTGGATCCTTGCTTCTTTTGAGTTGAATCACCGAATTGCTCCAGCTTGACTGGATCCAGGGTGGACATGGCGAAAAGGAGCACGAAGAAAGTCATGAGCAGGGTCATCATATCAGCATAGGTGGTAAGCCAGCCGCCCTCGTCCTGTTGTTGTTTCTTTTTTGGTGCCATTGCCATTTTTTTTAGTCCTCGTAAACCCTGTCACGTGGTGCAAGATATGAGTTCAAGAATTCTCTAACCAGAATGGGATGCTTTTTGACCTTGAGCATCACAACACCATCAATAATCATATTTTGAGTAATGTTTCGTTTATCTATTCGTGAGCGCAGTTTTGCTGCTACGGGTAAGAAGAAAAGGTTGGCAAAGAGGGCGCCATAAAAGGTGGTAATCAGGGCAATACCCATGGATTGTCCAAGTTTTGCTGCAGGATCATCATTTCCGCCAGCTCCATCAGAAGGAGCACCCATGGCAAAAAGCATGGCTACCAGACCTACCAGGGTTCCAACCATACCAAAGGCAGGGGAGAAAACACCCATAGTCTTGAAGACATTGGCTTCAGCATCTTCACGAAGTTCTCGATTGACAACACGGGTTTCCATAATGTTGCGGATATCTTCTTCAGGAAGACCATCTACAATCATCTGTACGCCATCTTTCATAAACCAATCATTAATACCATCGGTGGCCTTTTCAAGATCTGCAGTACCCTTTCTGGCAACGCCTGCCAGTTCTACCAACTCACGCAGGGTATCGCTATCCTGGTGTGTGTCACCCTTAAAAACAGCCCAGAGATTGGTATACAGGGAGAGCACCTCTTTAACGGGGAAGGCCATAGCTGTAGCGGCAATCGTACCACCAAGCACAATCATAAGCGACTGGAGGTCCACAAAGGTCATCACACCGTTGGGGAGAACCTGAGATACACCAAATACTGCGTATCCAATCAAGCCTGAACCGAATAATAACCCTATAATGGTTGCAAAATCCATATGCTAATCCTTTTCCTGTTAATCCCTTGCTGAAACGGCTGAACGTAGCCGGTTCTCATTTAGAGCACGCAGGATATTACGCACTTCATCATATCCGGGGTCAATCTGAAGAGCAATATTCCAATTGATGGTTGCTCTATCGATCTGATTAAGCTTATAATAAATCGATCCTCGTCTGGCATATGCCAAAGCCAGGTTTGGATTGTACTCCAAGGCTTCATTTATCTCAATAAGTGCATCTTCATATTCTTCGTTATAGAATAGACGTAAAGAGCGAGAGAGATGTTTCAAGGCCTGGTTAATCTGGGCATCAGAGACATGGCGCGCTAATTGGAGAGCGGCCACGGAATCTTCCAGGACCTGATTTCTTTGCTCAAGATGTTCCACCATCCGATTGAGATGTTCAATCTCGGTGCTAGACATTCTGAGGGAGTCCCTTAGAAATAGCAATTGACGTTCCTGGGCTTTGTGCCAGCTGGAATCAATTACTGTTCGCATGGGCAAGCCATCCTCAGTAACAACACCTGAAACCTTGATACCACCGCGTTGCTTGCTGGCTGAAGATTTAACGCGAGGGAGAAAATAATCCAGTCCAATTCCTATACCGGGTGGGTTCTCACGATCCTCACCGAGATAGGGCAAATTTTGCATATTAGAAAAACCAACATTGATGTGGTATTCCTGGGTCAATGGTACTTTTACTCCAGCATTGATACCCACACCGTCCCATTCAATAATAAAATCAAGACCACCACGATCAGCCATGATATTGGTATTCAACAAGAGTCCCAGAAAGAAGCCAATACTGTTGGCTTTAGCTATCTTGATCGTATCACCAGGTGTGGTCGTTGTATCTAGATCAAATTTTCCAAAATTGGAACCATAGCGTCCAGTACCAATACCCAGATAAGTTTTGAGATTATACTCAGAAAAACTATTCTCACGACTGAGTAGCATATAATAGGATAGATTGCGCACTTTTTCTTCAAGATCAGTAGAATCTGAAGTTGCGCTGGTAACACCAATGTCATTTACACCAATTCCAACTGCGGTTTCACCATATGTCAGAAGTCGGTTTTGAATATGCAAGGAAATGTCATTTTCATTTGATGCGGATCCAGTTTGGATAGCAGACAAGCCTAGACGGAAGTCTCGGGTAATATCTGTTTCCAGAAAAGCGCCCTTGTTCCAATAATCGGTCTCGAAAGCTCCACGAGTAGATTGACCGGCAACACCAATACGTAATAAATAGGATTCGTTATACAGGCTGGACGTTGGGATATGCATCATGGGTCCAGGCCGGGAATAATTCAGAGTTGTTTGACCATAAACAGTCATGCCGGAAGCAACGATAATTAAAATCAGTATATGTTTTAATGTTTTCATATGATGATCTCCAGGATCAGCCTCTCATCTCGTATCATTCCTGCACAAATCGTCTGGCCAGGGTCAAATATTCACTACCTGGGTGACGGGAAACCAATTCTTGAAATGCCAGCTTGGCTTCTGGAAGACGATTCTTGTTTTTAAAAGCCAGACCGATCATTACCAACGCGTCATCCAGCTTATCTGAGTTCTCGAAGCGTTGCACTTGTTCAAACGCACTAATCGCTTCATCGTAAAGACCCTTCTCATAGTAACAGCGACCAACCCAATACTGGGCATTCGCACGCATCGTTACATCAACACCGCCTTGAACGATGTTGTTAAAATCTTCAAGAGCCTGATAATAAAGTTGTTGGTGGTACTTGGTGAGGCCACTTCTATAGGCGGCTTGCTCTTCACCTTCACTCAATTTTGAGCCGCTATACTGCTGTATTGCGGGAGCCGTGGTTACCGTGACATGCTTCCAGGGAGTGTGCAGTTCAGCAAAAACACTATCGGATGTTCCGCTTTCACCGGGCACAAAGTCTGGTGTTTTTCTGGCATTTTCCTGCTGACCCACCAGGCTGGTGATACGTGTGCTCAATAAGGCTCGATCTGTTTCTCCAGCTGCTTTTATCAGGGATATTTCAGATTGCAAACTATCAATCACCTGGGTCTGGTATCTCAAACGAACTTCAGTTTCAGCTAATTTGTGTTGGTAGCGATTTAATTCTTCTTCCAGCTCCATCTGTTGCCCCAATAGTTCAGGGGAATCAATGCTTTCAGCATCTGTTTTGCTGGTATCTTCGATCATCAGACCGATATCATATAACAAACTTCCTGGATTACTTTGACCAAAAACAGTCAGTCCAATCAGGAGCATAGCAAGGATGATATGGGGGCGTGATATCTGCATGGATCTAATTCTAGCGATTTCCCTTTAAAAAGTCACGAGCCTGGTTTACCAGTTCACTTTCTGGATATTCACGGAGAAAACGCTCCATGTTTTCCTGGGCTTTCAAATAGCGACCGAGTTGCTGATAACTGATGGCAATTTTAAACAGGGCATGATCACTCTTGTTGTTTTCGTCAAAGTTGAAAACCTTGTCAAATTCAGTAATGGCGGATTCAAAATCTTCTAAGGAATAGTAACATTCGCCAATCCAGTACTGGGCATTGTCCGCATAGGCACCCGTAGGTTCACGAGCTATAATGATCCGAAACTCCTGGATGGCTTCAAGAAAATCATTATTAAAATAATTATTGAGAGCATCGTTGTAAGCCATGCGGTAATCGGCATTAAGGTTATAACCCTGTGCCTTAGGCTGAACCATTGTCACCGGTTTTTCAACAGGTCGAGGTGTTGTGGCCACTTGAAGTGTGGTCTTGACCTTTACGGGTACTGGTGGTTTGGATTCAACAGGTCGAAGTGTTGGTTTGGCAGCTACAGTTTCCAGATCTACTTCGGTATGAGCTTCTATGGCGAGTTGCTCAATTTGGATTTCAAGGGAGTCGTTCATACGTTCCAAATTTTGCATACCCATCTTCAGAGAATCGATTTCCCGAATCAGGACGTAAATATTGCCTCTCAAATTGATGATGTCTGGATCGCGAGGTGTGGCAACCACTTCAATAATAGGCTGCTCAGCTTTTTCATCCAGCTTGGTCTGATAAACGGCGATCTGAGTATCCATTGTTGCAATGCTGGCTCTGAGGAGTTCAACTTCCTGCCGTGATTCGCGGAGCTTGACCACTTCAGCCGAAAGCGCTTTCATCTGAGATTGCATTTTCAGTTGCTCAATACTTGGAGCAGGCGTGGCCGGCTTTTTTTGCGTACAGGCCATGAGTCCCATAAGGGTCGCCAGGGAAAGGGTTAATATGAGTGGGCGCTTAGATATCATGCTCTTCCCAATCAATGGAGTAACTATAGCCTATAAAGGAGCCAAATGAATTGGGTACATAAAGTTCAAATTCACCACTGGCACCCGGAAAAAGAGATGTGTCAGTGTTTACGCCACTGGAAAACACATGGTGTGAGCCTTTTACAAATGCAGTCAGCTCACGCGTATCACCACTCCAGTTAATTCTGAAAAGAAAATTCACTTTGACAAAGTCAGCTCGCCGGCCACCAATATTTTTTACCACGCCAGAAAGAATGGTATTACCACTACGGTCCTTGCGTTCTTTGATGCTACCGGAAAGAACCACGTTGCCAGTGTATTTGCTATCGCGGGTATCACCCTTGACATCCTGGGTACCGGCCATATTGGCACGATCACCAGTCATATTCATGGGAGCACCACCTCTTGCTGTATTACCTGCGTCTGAGACTGCAGGGGCATCATCTGAGGTGGGAATGTTATCTACAATGCGTAAGACCTGGTCTCTAGAGACAGAAAGGACACCGATAAGTGTTTTGACTTGGATATTATCTTTATCCTGATCAATGACATCTCCAAACAGTTTGGTGCCATTCTCTAAATGTACTTCCTTACTATATATACTTAAGGGGTTTGTCCAAACTTCACTTTGAGTTTGAAGTTCAGTCAATTTCTTTTTAACGTATTTTAATTCGGCAGCCAGACGTTTGACTTCATAGTTGATTTCACTTGTGACAAAATCAGCAGACTCGCCAGCTTCCGGTTTCTTATTTCTTAATTGATCCAGATTATAGATCAGATTATCAGCTTGTTCACCGCTCTGCCAGGCAGATTCATCTGTGCCCTGAGCATCTACACCTGCAGATTCAGCACGATCTACTTCTTCGCCTGCCTCTGATTTTTTGTCCCAGGATTCTTCTTCCGGTTTTGATTTACCACCGAACATTGAGCACTGAACAAACGTCAGGGTTAGAGCCAATAACAGTACTTGTAAGCTGTATCGTTTCATACGCAGCCTCTTCCGACTTAACATCGCTTCCAGTTTTATGCGGAGTGTAACCTGTCCTGCACCGCATTCGTGAAGAATTTAGGGAGCCATTAAAATCTTGTCAAGGAAATACAACTGTTTTTTAGGCACTTATAGCGACTACTTAACAAAATGCTTTAAGTGATACTACATATTGTGGTTTTAAATGAGGGGGTTTCCGTATCTTGTGGAAAAAAAGGGGCAAAAAGAGCTGTTTTGGACAAAAAAATCAATGGTTTAAGTGATTTTTCTCATTTTTTAGCAAAATTTTTGCCAAGGCGAGAGCAGGCGACGAAGCGATCAATTCAGGAATGGAGGCGAGAGCTTTTCGATATGGCGCCCAGGAAGCAGTTTGAATCGCTTTTTCCTGAAGTAGCCATTGGAAGGCATCATGCTCATGGCTGAGTTGAGGATCCCTGAGCTCAACTTCAGCGATAAATGCAGGGACATGTATGATCTCATCTGTGGTGTGGAGGTAGTATGTGGAGACATGATCGAGGGCATAGAAATGCAGGGGCGCAAGACCGGTCTCTTCTTCCAGTTCCCGCACACCCGCTTCCCAGGCGCTTTCTCCGGTTTTGATTTTACCGGCAACGGGCTGCCAGATTCCAGGGTAGCTGTTGTCAGGAGTGCGCCTTAACAATAGAAAGCTTAAGCCGTCATTTGTTCTAGCGAAGGGGAAGACATCTATATACTTCATCATTTAATGTACTCTAATCTCTTGTAAGCTCTAAACCTTCGAAAGGATTATTCGTCACCGCTTTTTTGAAAGACAACCACTGAATCACCGATGACCTCAATCTGGCCGCCCCAACGCCTGGCCAACCAATGCATGGTTTGAGGAGAAAAAAAGACAACATGGGTCTCATCTTTTATATAGTGCCAGGTACTAAAATCTAGAGCAGGCAGACGTAAGCTGGTCATGACCCCGAAAAATCCGGTGGGTTTTAAACAATCCCAGAGACGATCCAGCTCCTCAAGAGGTCTATGGAGATGCTCAACAACTTCAGTAGCTGTGATAAAGTCATAGCTATCCTTAAAAACGTCATGTCCTGGAGCGTAAAAAGTATCATAAAGGGACATATGATGCCCACGTTCTTCAAACATGAGTTTGAGCAGGGGGCCTGGACCAGAGCCAAAATCGAGACCACTGGAATGCTCAGCAATTCGATTGAGCATGGGCTCACTCATTTTTTGGAGAAAATTACGGTAGCGTGAATCTTCAAGGTCATTTTGATGAAATTCATAGCGCTTGAATTCCTCATCCCTACTCAGATGCGAATCAGGATGAGCAAATACCAGGTCACAAATGGGACAATGCAAATATTCACGAAACTGATCTGAATGAAAGTAAGAGGTGTTGGGATTGGAACAGAGGGGGCAGTGGAGAGGCTTCATAAAGATCTACATATACACCAAGCGGGGATTGAATCCCCGCTTGGTGTATAGTCGGTATTAATGTTTTTGCTTAGAATGGCAAAGGCTCGTCGTCTTCACCACCAAATGGAGTACCGCTTGGTGCTGAACCGCCTGAAGGTGCTCCACCTCCACCACCATAACTGCCTCCACTCTGGCTGCGTCCACCACCTTGTGAACCACCACCGCTTCCAAGAGAAGTCACTGCATTGGCGATTACTTCTGTCGTGTACATCTTGACACCATCTTTGTTTTCCCATGAACGGGTTTGCAGGCGACCTTCAACGTATACCAGGGCACCCTTATCAAGGTAGTTGGCTACAAATTCAGCCGTCTTGCCGAAAACCACAACTCTTGTCCATTCGGTCTCGTCTTTATAATTTCCTTCTCTGTCTTTACGAGACTCAGTTGTAGCAACGCTTAGGTTGACAACTGCCATCTGACTTGCAGTATATTTCAACTCTGGTTTTTGACCGAGACGACCGACCAGGATTGCTTTATTTACACTATTCTTTTGCATGTTTCCTCCAATTAATATTTACTGCTGAATATAGAACATAATAATATAGTTATTGTCTCATAAGAGTTTTACGAACAGAAATTAATATTGATACAAAAAAGCTAGCCACTAATCAACAAAACACATATTTCAATCTTCAATCTTCAATCTTCAATCTTCAATCTTCTCACTGATCCATTTTTCTATATCAGCAATAATCCAGGCTTCAATATTATAGCCTCTATGCTTCAGAGCAATAGCTTCCCAGACTCCACCGGTTACATGAGCCCAGGGCTCCTTAAAATATTGGAGGTCTATGTCGTCACCAACTACCACAATGATTCCATCATTTTCCTCATAGACTGAAGACATATCAGGAAACCGAGGACCCCTACTTAGATCCACCGGGCCGAGTAAGGGATTGCCATGTGATAAATTCACATGGTCCTTCACAGGCTGATTTGAGTCTGGATCTGAAAGTCCCTTAAAAAGGATGATGGCTTGCTGCAATTTATGTACATCTAGAGCAGCAATCTGTTCACGGCAAACGGTTATACTTTCAGAATATGATACAATACTTCCCTGGGGAAAGGCTTGTTTCAATCTGTTTTTGAATTCAGGGGCGCAGAAAATGATTGGAGCTGGATTCATTCCTGGTTGAAAGCCTCATCGTCCGGAATGTTTATTTCTGGCTCACTGTTATCCTGCAACAAATCTTCAACGACAAGATCATTTTTTGAAAAATCCACAATACGCTCTTCAGCCAGCCCTGAATCGCCTGATAAGGATTCATTGTCATCTCTATCAGAGAATTCTTCTTCGAGAACCTCAAGGTTTGACCGAAGACTGTTCTTTAATTTTATGAGAATTGAATCCCGTTGCGCTTGCAGCTTACGAATTTCGTTTTGAATCTGGGACAAGTCCTCCTGAGCAGCAAACAGCAAGGCTTCTTTCTCAGTATTGGCCTTGCGAATAACAATATCTGCTTCGTCTTGTGCGTTTTTCAGGGTTTCCTGAGCGGTCTTTTGTGCCAGGAGCAAAGTTTCCTTCAAACTATCTTCCACATTCATGTATGTAGTTAGTGCGAGACGGGCTTCTTTATTCTCTACATGGATTTCGTTGGATTCACGAATCAGCGTTTCCAACTCATCGGCTATGTCTCCCAGAAATTCGTTCACCTGGTCTTTACTATAACCTAGAGGAGATTGTTTAAATTCCTGATCTCGAATGTCTTGTGGGGTTAGGCGTCCCATTATTGTCTCCTCATTTAATATTCCCTGGCTCCGAAAAGTGCTGTTCCCACGCGAAGATGGGTCGCTCCCTCTTCAATGGCGATTTTAAAATCACTGGACATACCCATTGATAGGATGGCAGTTTTCCCACTCGTTCCCACCTGTTTTACAACCTGTTCAGATAAAAGCATCATCTCTCTAAAGGCGCGTCTGATGCGAGCAGCATCCGATGTGAGGGGGCCTATGGTCATCAGGCCCTGAAACTGCAAATTGGGTTTTTCGGCACAATAAGCCGCCAGTTCCATAGCCTGTGCCGGTTCAACACCCTCTTTATTGGCTTCACCGGAGATATTGATTTCCACCAGAACGGGTATACATAAATCCTGGCCACCAAAGCGTTGGTCCACAGCATCAGCGATACGGGTAGAATCAATGGTGTGGATGATATCAACCCTGCCAGGAAGATATTTTACTTTATTGCTCTGAAGATGCCCGATAAAATGTCTGACGATGCCATCTGGATTGAACCCGGGAAATTTATCACGAACTTCCTGGGCTCGATTTTCTCCAAAATCACGCAAACCTACATTGTAGGCCTGTTGCATGTCTTCCACAGGTTTCCGCTTGCTGACACCAATAAGCGTGATGTCTTCAGTAGCTCGGCCAACCCGGTGAGCAGCCTCGGCTACTTCATCCTGGATTTGGCTCAACCGTTCAGCAAAGGTTGATGTACCCATGGAACAACTCCCTTATTTGGCTGGCGGTGTTTCTCCCTCACCGTCAAAGATATCCTTTTGCTCGACATCTGGGGTTTCACCATTAAGTTCGATTCCTTCAGGATCTTTTTCTTCCTGAACCCGAGTCACAGCAGCAATAGAATCACCATCGTCCAGGCGGATCAATTTGACGCCCTGTGTATTCCGACCAATACTACGTATGGAGGAAACAGGCTGTCGAATGAGCACGCCACGACTGGTAATAATCATCAGATCATCATTATCCACAACTTCCAGGAGAGAAACCATACTGCCAACCTTGGGTGTAGTTTTGATGGTGATAATACCTTTCCCTGCGCGATTCTGAACACGATAGTTGATCACTTCTGTTCGTTTACCAAAACCATGTTCAGAAACAGCCAGCACGGTACCTTCGCGACGAACCACGATCATACCTACAACCTGATCATCATCGCCCTTAAGCTCGATACCCTTGACACCCATGGTCTTACGACCGGTGGGACGAATGTTGGTTTCACTAAAGCGAATAGACATACCATTTCGGGTTCCCAGAATAATGTCATTTTCACCAGAGGTGATTTGAGCATCAATCAGATGATCATCTTCACGAATATCGATGGCAAAGATACCACCTTTCATAGGACGACTATAGGCTGTGAGTACGGTTTTCTTGACCAATCCTTTGGCGGTAGCCATGGTGATGAAAAGATCTTCCGCATAATCTCTTACAGCAATGTAAGCCTGGACATTTTCACCCTGGTCTACACGTAAGAGATTGATCAAGGCACGACCACGTGTGGCTTTTCCAGCCTGAGGAATTTCATGCACACGTAACCAGTGACATTTTCCGCGATCAGTAAAGAACAGGATATAGTCATGGGTGGAGGCCGTAAAGAGATGTTCGATAAAGTCTTCATCTCGGGCTTTGGCTCCAGCAGAGCCTCGACCACCTCTGTTTTGACGACGATAACCACTGACGGGGTATCGTTTGATAAAACCGTTATGAGTGATGGTAATGACCATCTCTTCTTCAGCGATCATATCCTCAATAGTAAAATCCTTGGCGTCAAAGACGATCTCAGTCCGACGGTCATCACCATAACGATCCTGAACGTCACGCAATTCGGTTTTGATGATCTCCATGCGCATTCCGCGGTTATTGAGGATCTCAGTCAAACGAGCAATGATTTTCAGAACCTCAGTATACTCATCAAGGATTTTCTGACGTTCCAGGCCCGTAAGTTTCTGTAGACGCATATCCAGAATGGCTTGAGCCTGTATTTCAGACAACCCAAATTTGGACACCAATGCCGCTTTGGCTTCAGGTGGATTTTTGGATCCGCGGATGGTCTTGATGATTGCATCAAGATTATCCAGGGCAATTTTCAAACCCTCTAAAATATGAGCCCGATGCTCGGCTTCCTTGAGTTCGAATTGCGTTCGCTTAACCACAACTTCATGACGAAATTTGATAAACTCTGCGATAACCTCTTTCAGAGTAAGTACTCTCGGTAAGCCATCTACCAGCGCCAACATAATGACACCGAAAGTTTCCTGCATTTGAGTATGCTTATACAGCAAATTCAGAACGACCTCTGGAACCACATCACGTTTTAACTCAATCACGAGTCGGATACCGTCCTTATCTGATTCATCACGAATATCAGAGATACCCTCGACTTTTTTGGTGCGAACCAGCATGACAATTTTTTCAATGAGAGAAGATTTATTGACCTGATAAGGAATCTCAGCTATGACCAGGCTAAAGCGACCGTTCTTATGCTCTTCAATATTAGCTCGAGCACGTACGGTAATCTTACCACGACCCGTTTCATAGGCGTCCTTGATGCCAGCAGCCCCATAAATAATGGCAGCCGTTGGAAAATCTGGTCCCTTTATGTGTTCCATGAGCTCAGACACGGTAACTTCAGGGTTGTCGATCTGGGTCACAATGGCATCCACAACCTCATTCATATTGTGAGGAGGAATGTTAGTGGCCATACCTACAGCGATACCGCTGGAACCATTAAGTAGCAGGTTTGGAATTACCGCAGCCAAGACTGATGGTTCTTTCAGGCTCTCGTCAAAGTTTGGGGTAAATTTTACCGTCTCTTTTTCAAGATCCTTGAGCATCTCACTGGAAATACGTTTCATCCGGGCTTCTGTATAACGCATAGCTGCTGCGCTATCACCATCGATGGATCCAAAGTTACCCTGTCCATCCACGAGGGGGTAACGCAATGAAAATTCCTGTGTCATACGTACCATGGAATCGTATACGGCAGAATCACCATGAGGGTGATACTTACCCATGACGTCTCCAACAATACGGGCACTTTTACGATAAGCTCGATTATACCCCACACCCAACTCCATCATTCCATACAGGATGCGACGATGAACGGGCTTTAAGCCATCCCGAACGTCGGGTAGGGCACGTGACACAATCACCGACATGGAATAATCCATATAGGATTTTTTCATTTCCTCTTCGATCGATGTGTTCAGGATGTTCTGTCTCTGAATCTCCAACTCAATACCTCTTTATTCTAGTTCTTTCAAATTCTTTATTCTGGTTTGATGTGCTTCCCCTTCGAGAGCCTCAGGGAGACACACTTAGTGTCATGCTGAGCCTGTCGAAGCGCGACACTGCCAATTAGACATCAATATTTGTAACATATTTTGCATGGGACTGAATGAACTCACGACGCGGCTCAACCACATCACCCATCAGGGTTGAGAATATTCTATCCGCCGCTGCAGCATCATCAAGGTTCACGCGCATCATGGACCGAACTTCTGGATCCATGGTTGTGTTCCATAACTGATCAGGGTTCATCTCTCCCAAACCTTTATAACGTTGAATCTTAGCTCGGTCAGGGTCGCCACCTTCAGTCAACTTTTTGATGGCGACGTCCCGTTCATCATCATCATAGCAGTATTTTTCCTTTTTGCCAACACTCACCCGATAAAGAGGAGGCATAGCAATATATACGTACCCCCCGATGATCAATTCGGGGAGATATCTAAACAGAAATGTCAGCAGCAAGGTACGAATGTGTGCGCCATCAACGTCAGCATCGGTCATGATCACAATTTTGTGATAACGTAATTTATCGATGTCGAAGTCTTCCTTGAATCCGGCGCCAAAGGCAGTGATCATCATCCTGATTTCGTTATTGCCTAGAATCTTATCAATACGAGCTTTCTCGGAGTTAATAATTTTACCTCGCAGAGGTAGAATTGCCTGGAACCTTCGATCACGTCCCTGCTTAGCAGAGCCACCAGCAGAATCTCCCTCAACCAGATAAATTTCACACATGGCAGGGTCTTTGTTCGAGCAATCAGCCAGTTTTCCAGGTAAATCGCCACTTTCCAGGGCACTTTTACGACGAGTCAATTCACGTGCTTTACGGGCAGCATCACGCGCCTGGGCGGCCAGGAGACTTTTTTCAATTACACGCTTGGCAATAGCAGGGTGTTGTTCCATAAATTCGTTCAATTGATCACTTACGAATGAATCAACAGTACCCTTGATATCACCATTGCCCAATTTAGTTTTGGTCTGACCCTCAAACTGAGGTTCAGCTACCTTGATGGAGATAACACAGGTCAAACCTTCACGAACATCATCACCACTTAAGGTGGTATTCGTCTTTTTGAACAAGTTATTACGAGTTGCGTAGTTATTCAGGGTTCTGGTTAGAGCCGTTCTCAGACCGGAGAGGTGAGTACCACCCTCAATAGTGTTAATGTTGTTCACATAACTGAGGATATTCTCATTATAACTATCATTGTACTGAAAGGCGATATCAATTGGAACATCATCCTTTTCACCCTCGAAAGCAATAACCTGGGGGTGCAGAGCATGCTTATTCTCATTCAGGTAATCAATAAATTGCTTCAAGCCACCTTTGTAGAGATATGTTTCGGAGCGGTTTTCATCCTCGCGCTCGTCCTTTAGATGAATTGTTAGGCCCTTGTTGAGGAAGGCAAGCTCACGAATACGGTCTTCCAAAACATCCCAGTCAAAAACATGATATGTAAAAATGGTTCCATCTGCCTTGAAAGTAACTTTTGTACCACGTTTTTTGGTTTTACCTGTAATCTTCATGCCCTCGGTCATGAGACCCTGTTCAAACCCCACCTCGTGGATGGAACCATTACGGTAAACTTCCACAGTTAAATATTCTGCCAGGGCATTTACAACAGACACACCGACACCATGGAGGCCACCAGAAACTTTGTAGGAGTCCTTATCGAATTTTCCGCCGGCATGCAGAGAAGTCATAACAACCTCCACGGCAGGGCGGCCTTCTTCTTTGTGCATATCAACTGGAATACCACGGCCATTATCTTCAACGGTGATGGTTTCACCCTTGCCAACAGTAACGGTAATTGTATCACAATATCCACCCATGGCTTCATCGATGGAATTGTCAATCACTTCATAGACTAAATGATGAAGACCACGCTTACCCACATCACCAATGTACATGGCGGGGCGCTTGCGAACGGCTTCAAGACCTTTGAGGACGGTAATAGATTCCGCACTATAACTTTTTGCTGCAGGATTTGTTTGTTTGTCACTCATGTAAACTTGATATCCTTAACTACGGTTTTTGCTAATGCTTCATTAACAGTGTTTATCAAATTGCTTTTCATAAATACGAGTTCATTACGCCAAACCGGTGAACTGACTTTTACATAAAGAACACCTTTTTCAATACGTTCAGCTTCACTAATTTGCGCTATTCTCTCCCCAACGATCTCAGCCCAGCGGGAGACAGCCATATTCTGCTGGATCGCCTTATCAATACCCAGATCTTGAAAGAGCTGAGTAAATACATTTCCAATAATTTGTGCTTTAGCCATGGGCCTGTATCATACCCGCATCAATTATTTGCAAGGTATCTCCCTCGAGTTCGAGACCATGATGTCTCAGATCTGCCAGGTCTGTGGCTGTGATAAATATTTGGTGTCCACTACGGAGACTCTCTACAATCATGGTACTACGCTTCACATCGAGTTCAGCAAAAAGATCATCCAGCAGAAACACAGGGGGTTCATCCAGAAAGGTTTCCAGAAAACGACCCTCAGCAAATTTAATGGCTACTAAAACAAGTTTGTGTTCCCCTTGTGAACCAAATTTTCGTAGATCTTTGGTATTGAGGTAAAACGTGAACATGTCACGATGGGGTCCGCGGGTGGTGGTCCCTTTGCGCATATCATCAGCTAAAGAATCCTGATAAGCATTCCGGTACAGACCTTCAAGCTCACCGGCAGTTGATCTTACATTGGAGATGAAAGCCATTTTTAGGGAGTTCTCATCTTCAAGCTCAGCATAGGCAGCATACAGAAGCTTTTTAAACTCAGCAATATGCTTACTGCGAGCTGCATGGAGTTGTGCTGAAATTTTGGCGCGTTGGTCATCCAGCGTGGACATTTGAATTCTGTCTATAGGAGTACCATCATTGGCATAACTCTGTAGCAAGGCATTGCGTTGCTTGAGAATGCGGGCATAGGTCTGCAGGTTTTCAAGGTAACCGCTGTCAACCTGGGACAGGAGTTTGTTAAAAAACAGCCGACGGATTTCAGGTGATCCAAAGGTTAAATCACTGTCTTCAGGAGTAAGCGAAACCAGCGGAAATCGACCAATGATCTGTGCGCGACTGCTCAGGTTCTTATCGTTCACGCTAACTAATTTTTTTCTTGATGACTCCACCTTGAGGCGAACCTCATGATCATTTTCATGATGATCCTTAAAAACACCTTTCAGTTGATAGCCCACCTTGCCATGTTGAGCAAGATCAGCATCCAAACGAGTCTTAAAGCTCCGTGTATAAGCCAGGCTGTGGATGGCTTCCAGAATAGTGGTTTTGCCAGCACCGTTTTCACCATGAAGAATATTGGTGAAAGCACCAAATTCCATGGAAACCTGCTCGTATTTACGAAAACCAATCATCGTAAGAGACTTAATCAACATACCTGAGTTTTGATTGTGGCTTTATCGTTAATCATTACGTATCGATTCAATACCTTATCTTTGCCAGTTAATCAACCGGTCAATTTAATCCATGCTTTAGAATCAGTTTGACGACCGGCTGTCCTGCAAAGATAGCTGTCTATCCCTGAAGCCTGATGGGCATCAGGAGCATTACTAATTCTTCTTTATCAGCCTGTACTTCAGGCAAGATCAATCCAGGACCAATTTCAGAACCCAACCTGAAGACTACGCGATCCGTTTCAACATTTTTAAGCATATCCTTGAGATAAATTGAATTATATCCCAGGGTCAATTCTTCACCATCATAATCGGACAGAACTTGTTCTTTAGCACTGGTGCTGGCCTCTGGATCTTCAGTAAAAACTTCGATATAACCAGGGTGCAGTTTCAGGGCTACCTGATGTGTCGTACGGTTTGAAAAGATGGATACACGACGGACAGTGGTGACCAGATCTTTACTGGAAAGTGTGACTGTCTTATCGTTGGTTGAAGGTATAACACTACCATAATCTGGATATTGCTCATCAATCAGGCGGCTGAAAATGGTGGCCGTCTCTGTGGCAACGCTAATGTGCTTTTCCCCAACGGATAGATTGATGCTGTCACCATCATCCAGAAAAGACTGGATCAGCGACAAAAATTTTGGTGGAACAATGATATTGGCTTCAAAATCTGAAGAGACAAAATCCCGGTTGGTGTATTTCACCAGACGATGGCCATCAGTGGCAACGGCGCGAATTTCGTTTTTCTTCAATTCAAAAAGCACACCCAGAAGAGCAGGCTTCAGCTCATCCTTAGAAACAGCAAACACGGTTTTTTCCACAGTGCGTTTTAAGACCTTAGACTTGATCTCAAGACTATTCGCTGGACCCAGTTCTGGAGCTTCGGGAAAATCCATGGCAGGACGCCCCACTATCTTATAAGTACCTCCTGTGGTGGATAGCGTCACGCGGCTATCATCTGACCAGGCAAAGGTGAGTTCAGTATCAGGTAGTTCGCTGGTGATTTCCTGCAGCAGTCGAACAGGTAGTGCAACAGCACCCTCATCTTCACCCACGACATTCAGGTTCAGAGTATAAGTAATCTCGATATCAGTACTGCGCATGGAGAGAACATTCCCTTTCACGGTGAAGAGAATGTGGTTGAGGATGGGCATGGTTGAGCGGGTGGGGCTTACGCGAGCCACCTTTTGCAAGCCGTGTAAAAGGGTTGACGAATCAACGGTAAATTGCATGGTTTTGATCTCCGAATGTCGGGTTATTCACTGTCCTATTTAAAGCAAACCAAACTAAACTTCGAACCGAGCAATTCAAAGCTTGAACCTGTCTAATTTGACCAGCAATTGTAACTTTTCGTCCAAAACGCCCCTTTAAAGGCCGTGAAATGACTTGAGGCAGGACTAACCCAGGGTAAGGCGAGACAATATTGTGAGATTTTCACTATTATGATAGTCTTACCGCCTGGATATGAAGTACTCCTTGTTGAGACCCGATCATCGCCTAGTTTTGGAGCATCAATTTGTAAACTATGTGAATGGGGCGGTTTCTGAAAAATTTTGTAGCAGGTTCGTTTATAAACAATCCGATTCGGTTCAGGCTTTTTCTCGCCTTTACAGGTATTCTGGCAGGAGTGATCCACCCCTGGTTCAAAAGCGATGTGACAGCAGAGCTTTCTGACACAAAAATGATGTTTATGTTGGGCTTTTCAACCGCAACTTTCACATTCATGCTTACTCTTTACCGCCTTTTGCAGAACCTCTTCCAAAAGGGGGTCAGCGTTGAAGGTCGCAAGGTTGACTTCGATGAGCGCACTCTGGTGAGGGCGGGAGGTATTTTTTGGTTCATCCCTTTTGGCTTGACTCTACAGGTCGCTACCTTCAGCTCAGCGGCACTTGATCCTCACTTTGGAAAGGTCATGATTATTCAGGGACTGGCCATCAGTTTGGGTGCCTGGTTGTCGCAAAGAGTTAAAAAATAATACTTAACTCTGTATAAAGTCTATAGCCGAAAGGGCTGCAATCGTCCCGTCTGAGACGGCTGTAGTTATTTGTCGATAACGTTTCTCGCGAACATCTCCCGCCGCAAAAACCCCATCCAGGTTGGTCATCATTGCTGCATCGGTCACAATCTCATTCCGACTATTCAATGCTAAAGACCCAGGCAACGCCACTGTATTAGCAACATACCCTATGAAAACGAATATTCCATCTGTAGAGACGATAGAACGCTGGTTCGTTTTCATGTTCATAAGTTCTACACCAGTGAGGGTTTGATCACCCAAAACTGCTTGAATTTCTGACTCCATAATGAAAGCAATTTTCTCATTCTCGCGAGCAATTTTAACAGCATGCTCAGTCGCTTGAAAATGATCAAATTGATGAATCACGGTTACTTTACTGGCATACTGGGTAAGTGATACAGCTTCTTCGAGCGCAGAATTACCCCCGCCAACAACAATGATCTCCTTGCCTTCAAAAAAATCACCATCACAGGTTGCGCAATAGGAAACCCCGGAGCCTTTAAATTTGGTTTCGCCGGGGACCCCCATGGATCTTGGAGTGCCACCAGTGGCTACAATAACTGCTTTTGCAGCAAACACTTCATCATCATCAATTTCTATCTGTTTTAGTTCTCCGCTAAGGTCCATGCTGGTGACTTCGACATTTGACTCAATTTTACAACCAAATGTCTTGGCCTGGGCTTTCATGTCGAGACTTAAATCTCGGCCGGAGATATCTACTTTGGCACCTGGATAGTTTGCGATGGCATGGGTAAGCACCATCTGACCACCGATCGACCCTTCATTAATGATGAGTGTCTTCAATTTGGCTCGTCCAAGATAGATACCTGCCGTTAATCCAGCAGGTCCTCCACCAAGGACAATTACATCGTAAGTATCAGTTATCTTGTTCATATTTAGGCGAAATGTTTATCCAGTAATTCTTTAACCTGTTTTTTAGATTGGATCGAAGATGTGGCTTCCACAGCTTCCCCATTTTTAAAATAGTAAGTAAAAGGTAGCCCCATAAATCCAGCAGATTTAGGGTGGTTACGAATGACATGGGCATCAGGGCTGTCAAAGGCCATGTCGTAGAAGACGACACTTTCATATTTTTCTTCCAGGTCTTCCATTATATCGTATACGGGCAGACACATTGGACCCATTCGACCACAACAGACCATGACCTTTTCATTGCTTTCAATAACCTGTTTAAAATCCGCTTCTGATGTGATGTGCTTTAGGTTTGTGTTTAACATATTTTCTCTCCATTTATTGCTGATTGTCAATAGTTTCGAAATGTTGGACGATATTATGCCAGGGGAGTTACAAAGAATTAAGACCAACGAAACAACAGCTCTTTCTATTTGTCGATCAGATATTATTTTCTGTGAGCTATCCACAATTCCTGAATAACCATTTCTTTTAATCCAAGGAGGCGTCATTTTATAAGATGGAAAAATCTGTGTATGTTGAAATTGTCTTTCCCCTGAGCCTGGATCAGGCCTTTACCTATTCTGTTCCTGAAGAACTAAACGATGTCGTTCAAATTGGGCAACGGGTGATTGCATCGTTGGGTCGACGAAAACAACAGGGCATGATCATTGGCGTCAAACAAGACCCGCCTGCAGATTTTACGGGTAAATTAAAAAGTTTTGAAAATATTGTTGATCCTGTTCCGGTTTTTGACCTCCACCTCATCAACCTTCTGAAATGGATGAGTCGCTATTATTTCACACCCCTGGGAAAAGTGATTCAGTCTGCCATTCCCTCCGATGCCCGCATGAAAAAAGAAGTCATTATCCAACCAACAGCTCTATTGCATGGCACAGACGAATTCACCCGCTTTCTGAAAACAAAGGGTCTGGTGCGCCTTTCAATGTTGAAACGAAAATTCGGTGCTGACACTGCCGTTAACCTGATCGCCAGACTACAGAGGCAGGGTCTTCTCGAGCTGGAAAATGAATTTGGATTCAAGGGGAAAAGAGCTTCCAGTTATCTGGTAATTCCTGATCTGGGGCGGGATTCAGAAATCCCTACCAACGCCCGCGCTCAGCAAAAAGCTTTTGATATTCTTAACGATTTTCCCGATGGAATCCAGATGGACAAACTTCGCGATGACTATGAAGTTTACCGCCCGATTATTCACAAACTGGCCGATCGTGGTCTGGTCACTTTGCAGGAAATTGAACCTGACATTGATCCACTAAAAGACTACCACCGACCACCGCCTAAAACGGTCGAACTGAATCACGAACAGAGCATTGCCCTCAATGAAGTAACTCGTTCTCTTGATGCCCATACCTTCACTCCCTATCTACTTTTTGGTGTGGCTGGAAGTGGGAAAACAGAAGTCTACTTAAATGCTGCAGCTCATACTCTGGCACAGGGTCGTTCCGTCATTGTCCTCGTCCCTGAAATTGCTCTGGCACCTCAAATAGCTTATCGTTTTCAATCACGCTTTGGTAACGTCGTGGCACTCTGGCATTCTGGCCTGAAGGGCGCTGAAAGACTATGGACCTGGCAACAAATCCAGAAAAACAACTTTACTATTGTGGTGGGTGCTCGTTCGGCAGTCTTAACACCCCTTAAAGACCTGGGTCTCATCATTGTGGACGAGGAACAGGAGAACAGTTACAAACAGCAGGACAACGAACCACGTTATCATGCCCGCGATGTTGCCCTGATGCGCGGAAAAGAGGAAAAGGCAGTCGTCTTGCTTGGATCAGCTACACCCTCACTGGAAACCTATTACAATCTGACCACGTCTCGCTATAAGGGACTCCATCTCACTAAACGTTGGGAGAAGGCTAAACCACCTCTTGTGGACCTGGTTGATATGGGTGTTGAGCGAGAAGAGACTCGGGACTATGCCAGCCCCTTCTCGAGAAAGCTGACTTCAGCAATCAGGGAGACTCTGGACAACGACAAGCAGGTTATTTTATTTCAGAATCGTCGTGGTTATGCACCAGTAATCACCTGTAAGGATTGCAATTGGACGATGACCTGCCCTCATGATGATATTTCATTGACCTATCATAAGATAGGCAACAAGATGCGTTGTCATTTTTGCGATTTTGAAGCTCCTACTCCAGCAAGCTGTCCTGAATGTCGGTCGCTATACCTGAAGTTTGGCGGCATGGGGACCCAGATGGTAGAAGAGGCCCTGGAAGCTCAGTTTCCCGATGTACCGGTTTGTCGAATGGATATGGATACTACCCGCGGTAAGGGTGCCCACACGAAACTATTGGGAGATTTCGCTCGCGGGGATTACAAAATTTTACTGGGTACCCAGATGATTGCCAAAGGACTGGATTTTGAAAATGTCACTTTGGTAGGGGTCATTAATGCTGACTCAGGATTACACTTTCCAGACTTTAGATCCAGGGAAAAAACTTTCCAACTGGTATATCAGGTATCCGGTCGATCTGGTCGTGGTGAGTTTCCCGGTCGGGTTGTTGTACAGAGCTGGATGCCAGAAGATATTTCCATCCAATGTGCTACAAAAAGTGATGTCAAACTCTTCTATAATGGGGAGCTAAACGATCGCGACCAACTACAGTATCCACCCTTTTCCAGAATGATTTCATTTGGATTTCAAGGGCGTTCGCGTGATGCAGTGATTCGTCTGGCAGAACGCGCATCAGAAGCATTTAAAAAGCAAAAGGTAGTTCAATTATTAGGACCTGCCCCAGCCATGATTGAAAAAAGTCACATGGGTTTCCACTGGAAGTTGGTTCTAAAAACCTCCAAAGCTGAGGATCCCAGCGGTGGCGTTCTCCGCCAGGCTGCTGGACATGTATTACAAAGCACCCAGGACAAATATGTCAGGGTAACCGTGGATGTAGACCCCTATCAAATCCTCTAGCAAAATTTATTTTTTTCTGCTCTATATTCTGGTTGTGATTTTCTCAGTTGCACCCCTATCTGGTGAAGCACTGATGCTCAAATCAGGCGATATTTCCCTGGTGAGCGACAAGGGTGACTCAACCCTTTTACGGGCTGCTCTTGAAATAATTCGCGATGAACAACAATTCTATGAGGCTTTGTTCGGTTTGAGGCTCGACAAAGAACTGGAAGTTCGGTTTTATTACAATCCCGATAAGATGGGTTCGCGAACGCATGCGGTTCCCTATTGGAGCGCAGGAATTGCCAGAGCAGGTTCAGAAATTTTGATTTACGGAAGGAATCGAAATCAGTGGCTCGCTACTCTGAAACACGAGCTCTTCCACGCCCTGCTTGGTCAAAATGAGGTAAGTATTCCGGTCTGGTTGAATGAAGGTTTGGCCCAGTGGCATGCCGGCCAGATGGACTGGGGTGGATTCATGGAATTGGGAACGGCTACAGCCAGGGGCAACCTTATCCCCCTCGTTGATCTTGATGTGATCTTGAGTTTCAATCACAAACGGGCGAGCCTGGCTTATGCCCAGGCCTTAGATGCCACCCGCTTTCTCATAAATCGCCAGGGTGAATCGATTCTCCCTTATTTGCTTCGAGTGGATGAGCTTGGCTTCAGAAAGCGATTTAAGGCTGAAACAGGCGAAGATATAATCAACTTTGAAATTGCCTGGCGTAAGGAACTGGAGGAGCGTTTCTGGTTCTTTAAAATTTCCCGCATTCCAGGTGTACTCTGGGCGGTTTCTCCCCTGATTGTGGTTTTAGCCTGGTACCTCAAACGCAGGAGGGGCAAAAGGAAGCTGGAAGAGTGGGAACAGGAAGAGTCCCTTCAAGACGAACCCAAATATTTTGCATAACTCTCCAAACCAATTTTTAGCGAACAGCGTGAGCCAAATTGGTTTCCAGACAGTGTGAGGCAGTATTTCAGGCTAAGTTCTGATGCAGGTGTAAACTGGACGGTGGAATATTAGTTTAATATGTAAGGAAACCTTAGGAAAAGCCCATGTCTCCAACCATTACAATAATAGGATCAACAGGACTTATTGGATTAGAATTTCTTCGAGCTATTCGAGATGGGGGTTACCGCAGCATCACAGCAATTTCCCGACGTGTGATTCCGGATCTTTCGGATAAGTCATATATTCACCAATCCATCAACGACTTTACTGATCTTGAAAGTATGCGCTCTCAATTAAAAACTGATGTTTTAGTTTGTACATTGGGTACAACAATTAAAACAGCAGGATCACAGAAGCGTTTTTTTGAAATAGATCATGATATCCCGCTGGCGCTGGCTGAAATTGCCAGGGAAGAAGGGTGCCACACATTTATCCTCGTTTCGTCTATGGGGGCTAATGCCCAGTCTAAAATCTTTTACAGTCGGGTCAAAGGTCAGCTAGAGGAGGCTATTAAGGGGGTGGGCTTTCCGCGACTGCATATCCTGAGACCCAGTATGTTACTGGGAGATAGGCAGGAAAACCGCCCTGGTGAATTTGTCGGGAAACTCATCATGCAACCCCTCTCATTCCTCATCCCCTGGAAATACAAACCTATTCAGGCCCGAACTCTAGCGGCAAAAATTCACGAGCTCATAGCCAATGAGGAAGCGGGTACCTGGACATGGTCAGGCAAAGATTTGTTTAGTAAAAATTGATCCAGAACACACAAGATTCTCATCTGTGAGCGCCAGCACAACAAGATGATTGATATCCACCCATATTTACCTCCGACGGGGCGAAAACTGGAGGATTGTGAAATGGATGATAACAAACAGTACGGTTTGCAGTTGTTTATTCTCATTGCCGTACTGGTGTTGGTTGTTGGTATTACCAGGCTCTAATGAATTCTCTTTGGCTGAGCGATTTACCTTCGTACTTACTCCGAATGCTCATATGGAGATTGGGCAAATGAAGCATAACCATTAGCTTTTAAATATTATTTCTGTTAGACCCAGAAATTCCAGCGGGCTGAGCTGCTCCGGTCGCAAATTTAAATCAAATTTATCTTCAATGCTGGTTCTGTCTTTTAAAACCGACTTCAGGCTGTTGCGCAGGGTCTTTCGGCGTTGATTGAATGATGTTCTAACTACCTGTCTAAGGTGCGGCTCAAGCTCTGCTGAAACTGGATTTTCCTCGTCAAATGAAAAGCGTACAAAACATGAATCTACATCAGGTCTGGGGTAAAACACATTACGACTGATATCAAACAAATATTCTGTCTTGGCAAATAGAGCGGCATAAACAGAGAGGATTCCATATTGCTTGGAACCATGGGGTGCTACCAGTCGCTTACCCACTTCTTTTTGCATGAGAAAGTGGACATCCCCAATGCGCTCATGGTGCTCAAAAGCCTGGAGAATTAACTGGGAGGTGATGTAGTATGGTATATTTCCCATGAGTCGAAAATCGCCCAATTCTGACGGTGGCGACCATTTAAGAAAATCTTTATACTCAAATGAAAAGGAAGGCACTTCCTTTTGAATGGGCTCAAGATATTCACCCATACGAGGATCAATATCTATGGCATGGAGTTGTTTAACACGGGGTGCAAAAAGACGGGTGAGAGCGCCTGATCCAGGACCGATCTCAACCATAACATCTTGAGGCTGGGGATTGACAGTCCGCACCAGTTTTTCCAACATGGCAGGATCAGTAATGAAGTTTTGACCCCATTTTTTCAGCGCTCGTAGATCAGGTCTTAAACCCATGCGGAGCACTGTTTTATTTTGGAAGGGATTGCAAAGGGCGTATTGCAATACGCCCTTACTTGAATGACCCCGAAAAATCGATTAGCTGAGAGCATTAAACCCAAAGAACAAGTCTGCATTGTTCGTGGTGATTTGCGCCAGATCCGCAACACTGATTCCACGCAATCCTGCAATTTCTTCAGCAATGTGTGGGATATATTTTGGTTCGTTGGGACGCTTGCCACGATGGGGAACAGGAGTCAGATAAGGGCTGTCAGTTTCCAGCATAAGACGATCAACAGGCATGCGTGCGGCTACGTCCTGAACGGATTCATTTTTATTAAAAGTTACTGTGCCAGTAAAAGAGATGTGATAGCCCTTGTCCAGCAGTGGCCTGGCAATCTCCCAGGGGGATGGCCAGCAATGAAAAACACCGCGATTGTTGCCATGTTCCAGGATTTGCTGAACGATATCCTGATCCGCCTCTCGGTTGTGGATAATAGCCGGCTTACCTGTTGCCAGAGCCAGATCAAGATGATCTCGAAAGAATACTTTTTGTAATTCGGCAGGGGAGTCGTCCCAGTAGTAGTCAAGACCCGTTTCACCTACAGCCACGACCTTGGGATGGGAGAGCATATCCACAATCTCTTTTTCCCAGTTTTCAGGGGCTTTTGAACAATCGTTGGGGTGGATCCCGGCGGCAGCAAAAATCTGTGGATGATCTTCGGCAAGACGGATGGCAATTTCTGATGTGGGGATGTCAATCCCTACCACAACCATTTTGTGGATGCCCCGTTCAGCTGCAGCGTCCAGAACCTCATTCGTTCTTTCTAACAGAGGCTCTATGTTCAGGTGACAATGGGTATCTATAAATTTCATGTTAGGTGTTAGGTGTTAGGAGTCGTTGACACTCAGATTGTGTCCAAAACAAGTTTATGTACAGGGCAGAAAAGAGGATTAAGTAACACCTAACACCTAACTCCTAACATCTAACCTCTATCGGACCTTTGAGCCCGGATCAACATCCTTCAAGGGAATTAATGGAGAAACTACCCTTCCATCATCTGCAGCTAGAATCATACCTTGAGAAAGTTCACCACGAATTTTGGCTGGCTTCAGATTGGCAATAATGGAGACAGATTTCCCGACAAGATCATCGGGGGCATAATGCTCAGCAATTCCCGCAATGACCTGACGTTGCTCAGTACCCAGATCAACTTGTAACTTCAAAAGTTTATCAGCATTGGGGTGCTTCTCGGCTTTAATAATTTTCGCAACCCGGATATCCATTTTCATAAAGTCATCAAAACTGATCTCGTCTTTGATGTCGAGTTTTTCGACTTCTTCTTCAAGTACTTCCGGCACTTCAATGCGAGGGAATAGACCGTCAGTTTTACCCAGTTTAGTGCCAGGCTTATTGTGTCCCCACTTAAACCAACCCGCTTCACTGAAACGTGACTTAGCTGAGGTACCCATGACTTCTAGCAGCTGTGATATTTTAGCGGGCATGACTGGATATAGGTGAACGGCGCTGAGACGCAGGGCTTCAGCTGCATTATAGAGTACTGCTCCAGCTCGCTCCTTATCGGTTTTCAATAATTTCCAGGGGGCGGTCTCTTCCAGATAGCGATTAATTTCACGTAGTACATCGAAGACGTGAGTGATGGCATAATTCACCCTCATTTGATCCAGCTCTGAGCTGACCTTTTCAGGTAAAGCAGATACATGTTGAACCAGATCTGAATCCACGGGCATGGTTTCACCAGGGTCTGGCAGCACGTAGTCAAAATTACGCCCTAACAGTTTGGTGATACGATTTACCATGTTGCCCAAATCATTGGCCAAATCAGAATTGTAGCGGCTGATAAAATTATCCATGGTGAAACTGGCATCCTGTCCAGGTGTCATCTCCCGCATGAGGAAATACCTCAAGGCATCCACACCATACTCGTTAGCCAGATCAAGCGGGCGGACAACATTGCCCAAAGATTTGGACATTTTGGCATCGCCCATGAGCCACCAACCATGAGCAAAGATGGTCTTGGGAAGGGGTAGGTCTGCAGCCATGAGCATGGTTGGCCAGTATACGGCATGGGTGGTCAGAATATCTTTACCAATGAGATGGTAATCAACGGGCCACCATTGCTTAAAAGTTTCTTCCTGATTGGGATACCCTATAGCTGAAATATAGTTGGTTAGAGCATCAAACCAGACGTAGGTGACGTACTCATCATCAAAGGGAAGTTCAATGCCCCAGTTGAGTCTTGCTTTTGGACGGGAGATACATAAATCTCCCAATTCTTGTCGCAGAAAACCCAGAACTTCGTTTTTGCGGAAGGCAGGTTGAATGAAATCAGGATTATCATGGATATAATTGATCAAGTCTTCCTGGTAAGCAGACATTTTGAACCAATAATTGGATTCAGAGAGTCGTTTTACATCTCGCCACTCACCTTCCTCGTATTCCTTGTCAGTAAGAAAACGTTCCTCAGCGACGGAGTACCAACCCTCGTAGGTATCTTTGTAGATCAAGCCTTTGTCCCACAACTTCTGAAGTAAAAAGCTGACTACAGACTTATGATTGTCCTGTGTGGTACGAATAAACTGATCATACTGAATGTTCAGGGCGTCCCATCTCTCCTGAAACCGAACGACATACTCATCGACATGTTGTTGAGGGCTTACACCCCTTTTTTCGGCGGCTTGCTGTACTTTTTGACCATGTTCATCTGTACCTGTCAGGAAATACGTTTCGTCCCCGAGGGCTCGATGAAAACGAGCCACCACATCTGCCAGAATCGTTGTATACGCATGGCCGATATGCGGCTCATCGTTTACATAATAAATAGGGGTTGTAACGTAAAATCGCGACATAAGGTCTTAGTTCTTTCTTTCGTTATAATCAGCATCCATATGCTTGAGTGCTTTTTTGATGGTCTCAAGGTCATATACCTCAATACCACCCTGATCATGAGAAACAGTGCAGCGTCCATTGAGTACATCATTTGATATGATAGTGCCAAGTCCTTCTTTGGTTTCCAGGGGCAGACCGACGGAAGGGAAGTCTTTCATGGCTTCATGATAAAAATCCCATTCAAAGCGTAGACAACATTTCAGTTTTCCACAGGCGCCACTAAGCTTGCTTGGATTAATTGGCAGATTCTGATCTTTGGCGTACTGGGTAGTTACGGGCTCAAAGCCATCCATAAAACGGGAGCAGCAAATCTGTTGACCACAGGGTCCCTGGCCATCCAGACGTCGGGCATAATCGCGGACACCAATTTGTCGCATCTCAATACGTGTTCTAAACTCATAGGCCAGATCTTTAACCAGTTGTCGAAAATCAACCCGCTCTTCGGCTGTATAGAAGAAGGTCATTTTACGGCGGTCCAACTGATATTCTACATCAACCAGTTTCATTTTCAGGCCATTCTTACTAATGAGGTCCAGTCCACGATTGAAGGCATCTGGTTCATCGCGACGATTATTATGATGTGTGCCAATTTCCTTATCATTGGCCTTGCGGAGGAGGGTGTGAATAGATTCGCCATTTTTCCGATTGTTAAATGCTGGCTCCGTACTGGGGCAACGGTTGCAACCCTCTACTTTATTACAGACGGGTGCAACCAAACCGATATCTTCACCAAGTTCGGTTTCTACCACGACATAGTCACCAGATTTTAAAGCAAGATTTCCTGAATTTAAGAAAGTTTCACGGCGATTACCCTTGAAACTGATCTTCACCAATCCTGGGGGTTTGGGCTCATCTTTCTCAGAAGGTGTCGGGCTGTGCTGTGCAAAGTGTGTCATGTATTTATATCCTGACCATTGATCCTGGGACCGCTGGTTCTATTCTTTCACGTTTAATCCTGGGTTGTTTGTCCCCGCAGGTGTTTTCGTAGTTGGAAAAATAAGGCAGTAATTGCAAGCTGCAAATGAACTTTACGTGCTAATGCATCCTTTGTGCGCTCGATCGCTTTTATGGCACGGTGGCTATCACAATCTGGAAACAGCTTTTGCATTTGTTCGACCTGGGTCACCCAGAGAGCCGTATCCCCTGGTTTAATATCCAGAGCGACATCTCTAAAAAAGAGAATCAGCAGGGAGAGAAATTGTTGTCTGGACTCATCATTCTCAAGATCGTTGTCTTTAAGAAGCAGGGTTTGTTTGTGAACTGAGACAAAATCTTCTCGAGCCAATGTATTTAAGGTTGCTCTTATACGATCCAGCCAAAATGTATTGTCCTGTTCTGCATAAGTGTGAGCTGCAGCCAGGTCTCCCATGGACATACGAGCACTGATTTCAGCCTGAACGGCATCAATCCCCTTCTTTTCGACCAGGTCATCTCTGATGAGCATCCAGTTTAAATCAGGAATATGATGTATGGCACAACGCGAGCGAATAGTATCAGGTAAACGATCTGGAAATTCGGTTGTCAGGAGGAACACAGTCCCCTCAGGTGGCTCCTCTAAAATTTTTAAAAGGGCGTTGGCTGCTTCTACATTCATTCTGTGTGCACGGAGAATAATGACAACCCGTGTAGAGCCGACGTCATGTGAAAGGTAAATATCCTTCCTCAATTTACGAATAGCCGCAATCCTGATATCGTTGGCCCCGTCAATCTGTAAATGATAGTATGGCCAATTGATTTTTTTGCCTAGCTCTTCGTTTATCAGGGTCATTTCCCCTTCCTTAATACCGGCAAAGGGATCGGTTTGGCTGGCGGAACGTCGCGGCAAGGCAAAAAGGAGCTGCAAAGAGGGATGTTCAAAATGCTGCATTTGATGGCAGGCAGAACATTCTCCACAGGGCTTATTTGAATCCGCTTTGCAGTTAAGGCTTGATGCAATTGTGAAAGCCATGGCATCTTTTCCTACACCAGAATGTCCGCTGAGAATGTGGGCGTGTCCCAATCGTCCGGAACGAATGAGTGACTCCCAATATTGGCGAGTCTGTTCTTGTCCGATGATATTAAATGGGTTTAGCGTTTCAGCCACTTTAAGGGGTCTACTTTATCTTTTCCGCGCCAGACTTCAAAATGCAAACGTGCTCCATCAAGACTGCCCGTATCGCTGACTTGTGCAATAATCTGATCCTTGAGAACATATCCGTTCATATTAACCTGAATATTATCGATATGAGCATAAACTGTATAATAGCTATCACCATGCCCCACAATGATCGTATTACCAAAACCTGGAATCCATGTAATGGCAATGACTTTGCCGTGCATAACCGCCCTTACACTCTTCCCTTTTGGGGCTTTTATATCTATCCCAGGGTTAGAAGTAACGGTTCCGAGCTTTTCATTTTTATGAGGTCCAAAGCGACCTACCAGAGTTCCCTGAACAGGCCAGGAAAGCTTACCTTTGTTTTTTGCAAATTCCTGGGCTGCCTGCTCTGGCGTCATACCCCAATGGCGGGCTAAATCTCTAAGTATTTCCTGTTTTTGCTTCTCAAAATCCTGAATCATACCCTGGATTTTTTTAGCAGCAGCTTGCTTCGTTTTAACCTGCTGTTGCATGCTCTTACGGTCTCGTTTCAGCGTTTTTAGCTGTGACTCTTTTTTCTTTTGTTGAGAAGAGATTTGTCGACCGGCCTGTTCTTCTTCCCGAATATTTCGTTTCACTTCACCTAATTTTTTTGTCAAGCTATTTTGATCTCTTCGATTGCTTGTAATCATTCCCTGAAGTTCATTCAAAGTGATTTTCTCAGCTTCATTGATGGCTGAAAGATAGGCGGATCGGCGTAGGGCTTGATGAACATCCCCTGAGGTAAGCAATAAGTCGATATCACGATTTTGCCCCAATTTGTATGCCCGCACAGCTCGTCTGGCAGCACGCTCCTTCATCACCAGAATTTTTTGATCTGTAGTTTGAATGGTCTCGCTCAGAAGATTGATCTGGCTTTCCTTTAGGCGTCTTTCTTTTTGCAGCTCTTTTTTCAACTGCGTCACCATGGCAATCTGTTTATCCAGATTCTGAATTTGTTTCAGTGTCGCCTTTTCGTCTTTCTGGGTTTTATTAATTCGTGAATTCAAACGATCAATTTCTTTGCGAATTTCCTTGAGCTTTTTGGACTGAGAATCAATGCTTTTATCAAGATCCTCTGTTTGCCCATAGGACAAGCCAAAAGTAATGAATATGGATAATAGTATAGTGATCGCTTTTTGCATCAGCGTTTAAAGTAAGTGAATTCAACTGAAAGCAATAGGGCAAAAAGAGATCATTATTGGTTGACCGCATCGACTTTATACATCAAGATGTGCAACATACTGGGATTACGAACTCATCTTAAAATCAATAATAAACCGATGTCAGAGTTTATGAGGTGGAGAGCTTTAGTTTTTGGACGATTGAATCGCTTTGGATCTGTAACACTTCCCTCTGAATTATTTCTCAAAGATTGGTCATGAGTATATGAGGCAGAGTAAAAAGAAAGCTGAATTCCAACAGTAAATGATTGTTTGCTTTTAGATTTGGCTGCCCAATATTCCACGCAATAGTCAGGAAAGTCCAATTGGGGCGAAAGTGCTTATCTCAGGAAACTGGATAAGAGCCTGATAAGTAGGAAGCCGCCTCAGGTGGTATGTTTTAAGAAAGAGGTATATGTACAGATGGCTGATGAATTAGTCAACGGTGTGGTAAAGTGGTTCAATGACGAAAAGGGCTATGGGTTTATCCAACAGGAAGATGGTCCGGATGTGTTCGTTCACTACCGTTCAATTAACTCAGAGGGACGTCGTTCTTTGAAAGAAGGACAGGCTGTCACTTTTAACGTTACTCAGGGCGAAAAAGGCCCACAGGCAGATAACGTTACTCCTGTTTGATTCTTATTTAAGAAATCAATTAAAGCGCCGGTCTCAACGTGAGTGTCGGCGCTTTTTATTTTAGCTAACTTTATTTTCTAAATTCAGGGTCCTCATGTTGAAAGTTAAACCAATCGATACTGGAGGCATTACCTATAGCCCCGGCCTTCAAGTGCTGCGAGGGCTGGCAGCGCTTATGATCGTATTCCTCCATCTCGGGGTTGCTGAAGCGAGATATGGGTCAAGCGGATGGCAATATTTAGATGGCTTTCGAGTTGGTGCAGCTGGGGTAGATATTTTTTTTGTCATCAGTGGGTTCGTTATGATGCTGGTTATTTATAACAAAATGATCAGCCCTGTGTTGTTTCTGAAAAACAGGCTATCTCGCATTTATCCAAACTACTGGATTTACTTTCTAATTGTGGTACTGGTATGGTTGGTCCAACCCGGTTGGGTGAATAGCTCCTTATCAGGTACACCGGACTTTCTGAGTTCATTCCTGCTGTTTCCATCTTCAGGCCCTCCCGTTGTTTCAGTGGCCTGGACTCTGGAGTTCGAAATCTTTTTTTATCTGGTGTTCACGCTTTTTTTGTGGGTCTCTCGTCAACATTTAGCCCCCCTTCTGATAAGCTTTTTCACTATGCTTGTGCTTTTGGGGGTAATATATCAGCCTGAATCACTCCTCCTGGAACGACTAACCCACCCACTTCTGCTTGAATTTTCTGCAGGAATTCTTCTTGGGCGTGTATTAATATCCAGGCAAATACCAGGCGCCTGGCTGGCCATCCCAGTTGCGATTTTACTGTTTATTCTCTATCAAATGGGATTTGAACTCACTCAGATTATTCCTGTGGGGACTCATTTAGAGCGCCTGGCAAACTTTGGTATACCAGCAGTCCTGCTAGTACTTGGCTTCGTCAGTTTAGACATGAAATATCAAATAGTTTATCCTGACCTGTTTATCAAGATAGGTGATGCTTCCTACACACTTTACCTTTCACACATACTGATTATTTCTGCTTCTGGAAAATTGTATCAAGCATTTGGATTGAATGAAATCCTTTCCAATTTCGTTTTTATTGTGGGAATGCTTGTCCTGTGTATTCTCAGTGCGCTTTTAGCATACCAGTATCTTGAGCTGCCTCTCTTAACCTATGTCCGAAAAAGCCTCAAGAAATCATCCCAATAAATACCTGAGTCATCTTCATCGAACCCTCTTTCTGGTGAAGCATGTTTATGAATAATTTCCCCACTTTTTTTTGTGGCGAAAGACAATCATTTAGATTTATTTGAGTCCATACTGTGGCTAACCACACAAGGTCGGGATAATGACACATTCAAACGAATTACTGATAGAGCAATTTTTTAAGGCTTTTTCTGAAAAGGATAGTCAGGCAATGACTAACAGCTATCATCCTGATGCCGTATTTGATGATCCGGTCTTCCAAAACCTTAAAGGTCCAGAAATAGGAATGATGTGGAAAATGCTATGTCTCCAGTCCCGTTCCCTTGAAGTTGTAGCTGAAAATTTCCAGGCAGATGATTCAACCGGCCAAGCTGATTGGTCCGCGAAATATGATTTTGGTAAGACCCACCGCAAAGTTCACAACAAAATCCATGCTGAGTTCAAATTTAAAGACGGCAAAATAATCCAACATACCGATCATTTTGATTTCTGGAGATGGAGTCGTATGGCTCTGGGACCACTTGGATTTCTCATGGGATGGAACTCAGTGGTAAAGGTAAATATTCGTAAACAGGCCAAGGCCAATTTGACAAAATTTATAACAAAAGCAAAAAACACGTAAAATCCTTGTGTAAGTCCATTCTTTCTGTTATAGAAAGCGCGAAACAGCAAGGAAAATTATTTTGCTGATTTTTGAAGAATAAACGAGGAGAAGTCTCGAAATATGTATAGAAAAGTAGCCATCGTAACGGGAGCAAACAGAGGTCTGGGTCATGCTCTGACCAAAGCTCTCGCCGAAGATGATTATAAAGTTTTTATGGTTGGGCGCAATAAGATCGAAATTGATAATGCCTCAGCCAAACTGCAAGAAGCTGGTCTGGATATTGAAGGTTTTGAGGCAGATGTGAGCAAGGCGCGTCACGTAACAGCACTATCATCCTATGTTCAGTCACAATTTGACCACCTCGATCTCCTCATTAATAATGCTGGTGTCATTATTGAACCAGGCGGCCTGGATAGCCAGGTAACCTGTTTCACCATCAACCCTGAACTCGTTGAAGAGGCCTATTCAGTCAATACTGTCGGCGCTTTACGCATGGTTCAGGCTTTTTACGATTTGCTTAAGAAAGCACGCCAGCCACGTATCGTAAATGTTTCCACTGGCATGGGATCAATAAACCACATGAAGGCAGGTTGGCCAGCCTATCGGATGTCTAAAGCTGCCATGAATGCCATGACTGTTATATTGTCCAAGGAATTGGAAGATACTCGCATCAAGGTCAACTCAGTTTGTCCGGGTTGGGTAAGAACAGATATGGGAGGTCCCAATGCGGAGCGCTCAATTGAAGAGGGTATTGCAGGTATTCTTTGGGCAGCCAAGCTTCCTCCAGATGGACCCACCGGTGGATTCTACAGGGATGGGAAACTCCTGGACTGGTAATTAACTCAGGCCTGAATTATTAAAACCCCGTGTTGTTGCATGGGGTTTTTTGTATAAACTATTGACCAAGACTATTCACTCTATGCCTTAAAGAAGGAAACACCAAATTGGGAGACAAACTTTGCCCCAAAATCATTTTGGAGGGTACCCGTCTTACTGGAAAAACAGACTTGGCTTTTGCTCTGAATGAGCACCCCCAGTTGGTTGGACCTCGCAAATATCGGTATCACTCACCCTTGATCTCAGCTGAGTGGTGTACGTTCACCAATTTTCCATGGGGCAGGGGTCTTATTAATTTTGAAGCTCATGAAGAAAATCAAGCCATGGAAACCTATCGTACCTGGCTAAAACTATTCCAACTCCAAAGATACTATTCATGGATGATCGATCGGTTTCATCTCTCAACTCAGCTTTACCAAAGAGAAGTGTTTGGTAGAATTTATGATTTTGGATGGCTCGAGGAGGGTTTACAGGAACTAGGGTTTCATCTCGTGTTGTGCATTCGCTCGCATGACTCATTCGAGGCAGCCCGGGATGAACGTCTCAAGATATCGGGCAATCCTTCTCAATATGACAATCTTGATGTTTTCCGCAGAGAGCAGGACCACTTTATAGAATTGGCCACACAGTCCAAACTCCCTGTGTTAAAGTTGGATGTTAGCACAGCATCTATAGATGATCTTGCCGGAAAAGTGGGGGACTGGATGAGTTCGATGGGTGGTTTATATGCGGACTAACAATTATAGGAGAAGCTGAAGATGAATTGGGCGGCTGAAACACGATATGATTCAATGAGCTACAAAAGATGTGGGGTGAGCGGTATTTTATTACCGAAAATCTCACTGGGGCTCTGGCATAATTTTGGCGAACCAGACGACTATAACACAGCTCAGTCCATGCTAAGGCGGGCTTTCGATCTGGGGATTACCCATTTTGACCTGGCAAATAATTATGGTCCTCCGTATGGGGCTGCTGAAACGACTTTCGGTAAACTCTTTGGCGCAGATTTTACCTGTTATCGCGATGAACTGATGATTTCTACCAAAGCTGGCTGGGATATGTGGCCTGGTCCTTATGGCGATCACGGAAGCCGGAAGTATTTGATTGCCAGTATTGATCAGAGTCTCAAACGCATGGGCCTAGACTATGTAGATATTTTTTATCATCATCGTCCTGACACAAGCACACCACTTGAGGAGACCATGGGTGCTTTGGATCATATCGTTCGAAGTGGAAAAGCCCTGTATGTTGGGATATCCTCTTATAATCCCGAACAGACCAGACAGGCTGCAAAAATTCTCCGAGATCTTGGAACGCCCTGTCTCATACATCAACCCAAATACAATATGTTTCACCGTCTGCCAGAAAAAGGTCTTTTTGAGGAGCTAAAGAAGAATGGTATGGGCTCCATTGTTTTCTCGCCTCTTGCTCAGGGAGTTTTGACAGATCGTTATCTCGCAGGTTTTCCTGAAGATTCGCGAGCAGTTCGGGATGGGCGTTATCTCAAACCGGAGTTTATTAAAGACGAGCAATTGAGTAAGGTCCGAGCTTTGAAAAAGATTGCCGATAAGCGGGGTCAGAATGTGGCCCAATTAGCGATTGCCTGGGTCCTGAGAAAAGAAGAAGTGACATCAGCACTGATCGGTGCATCCAGAGTATCTCAAATCGAGGAGGCTGTACAGGCTCTTGGCAATCTGGATTTTGAGACTCGGGAATTAAAAATGATTGAAGATATTTTAAGCTGATAGTTCTCATCCTGGCAACTGGTTAACTCAATCTGAAGCTGGGCAATAGCACAAAAACCGTGTTTTGTCACCACGCTTTCAGATTAGATTAAACGCTACTCAAATAATCGTGAATGAGCTTGTACTAAGGAAGTAATCTATGGAACGGAAAATTAGAGTCATTCTGGCAAAACCTGGTTTGGATGGCCACGACCGCGGGGCAAAAGTGCTGGCAAATTCATTTAGGGACGCTGGTATGGAGGTCATCTATCTTGGCTTGAGACAAACGCCTGAAATGATTGTTGCTGCCACGGTCCAGGAAGATGCTGACATCGTCGCCTTGAGTATTTTATCAGGGGCACATATGACCATCTTCCCCAGGGTCCTTGAATTGATGAAAGCAGAAGGTCTCAATGATGTTTTGCTTACAGGTGGAGGAATTATCCCGGATTCGGATATGAATGAATTGAATAAGCTTGGTGTAGGACGCTTGTTTGGTCCCGGTGCCAGCCTCATGGAAATCAATGACTATATCACCAAATGGGTTCAGGAAAATCGATAAATGAATCGTAGAGACCGACTGGAACAACTCAACAAGCTTAAAGCAGAAGCACTGCTTGGCGGCGGGCAGGATCGCTTGGATGCCCAGCACGCCAAACAAAAATTATCAGCCCGGGAAAGACTTGATCTTCTTTTAGATGCTGGCTCATTTGAAGAAATGGGTATGTTGGTGACTCATCGCTCGACTAATTTCGGGCTGGAAAAACAAAAATTTCTAGGGGATGGTGTGGTGACGGGTCATGGTACCATTGATGGTCGCACCGTTTTCGTTTTCAGTCAGGATTTTACCGTTATGGGTGGCTCGCTTTCTGAAGCCTACGCCGAAAAAATTGTCAAAGTCATGGATCTGGCCGCCAAAGTTGGTGCCCCAGTGATTGGCTTAAACGATAGTGGGGGAGCGCGAATTCAGGAAGGTGTGGTTAGTCTGGCAGGTTACGCAGATATTTTTCTGAGAAATACACTGATGAGTGGCGTGGTACCGCAGATATCAGCCATCCTGGGACCCTGTGCCGGTGGAGCTGTGTATTCACCCGCCATCACAGATTTCATCTTCATGACCAAGGGGACGAGCTACATGTTTGTTACTGGTCCCGAGGTAGTCAAAACGGTCACCCACGAAGAAGTCACCAAAGAAGACCTGGGTGGCGCAATAGCCCATGGTTCAAAGAGTGGTGTCAGCCACTTTACCTGTAATAATGAAATTGAAGTCATCGAAGGCATTAAGAGATTATTAAGCTTTATTCCCCAGAACAATCTTGAGGATCCACCAGCCATTCAATGCGATGATCCCATTGATCGAGCTGATGAAGCGCTGGACACAATTGTCCCGGAAAACCCAAATAAACCATATGATATGAAAGATGTCATTCATAGTATTGTAGATAATGGTGAGTTCTACGAAGTGCATGATGAATTTGCCATGAATATGGTGGTTGGTTTTGTTCGCTTGAATGGAAAATCGGTAGGGGTTCTTGCTAATCAACCCGCTCATCTTGCCGGTGTTCTGGATATTGATTCTGCCGTCAAGGGGGCTCGATTTGTACGGTTCTGTGACGCCTTCAATATTCCCCTGCTTACCTTTGAGGATGTCCCGGGCTTTCTGCCTGGAACAGATCAGGAGTGGGGTGGTATTATCCGCCATGGAGCGAAACTTCTATATGCATTTGCCGAAGCAACAGTCCCCAGAGTCACCGTTATTACCAGGAAAGCTTATGGCGGGGCCTATGATGTGATGAACTCCAAACATATTCGCGGGGATATCAATTTTGCCTGGCCTTGTGCAGAAATCGCAGTCATGGGTGCCAAAGGGGCAACTGAAATCATCTTCAGGAAAGAGATCGCCAAAGCGGATGACCCTGAGGAAGTATTAGAGCGGCTCACCAATGAATTCTCAGAGAAATTTGCCAATCCATATTCAGCTGCAGAACGCGGTTATGTCGATGAAGTTATTGAGCCGAATCAAACCCGCTTAAAGGTGATCAGGGCTTTTGAAATGCTAGAAAATAAAGTTGATTCAAACCCACAAAAAAAACACGGAAATATCCCGCTGTAATTCAGGGAGAGAGGTTTCAAGTGGATACCAGAAATCGAGATGAACTATTAAAAAAGCAGGAGAGCCTGGAAGCCTACCTGCTGAAGAATCCCCAGTCGACGTTATTTGCCTGGTACGCACGACAAAACATGGAGGCCGGAGAGCTTAACCGAGCCTTAAGTATTTGCTTGCTTGGAATCCAGAATGTGGAAAGCCGTGGTGTTTTACACAAGCTTATGGGCGAGATTTATCTGGCCAAAGGGGAAGTCACAAATTCAATGAAGCAGATGATTGAATGCATCTTGACCAAAGAACCCTTCCCTGGCGTGATTATTGAGGTGATCAAAAACCTTGGTGATACAATGGAACCCCAGCAGATTGCTTTTCTGATTTATTTGTTAAATAAAGCCTTGCCAGGCCACCCCGATACCGTCCAATTCTACAACAAATTTCCAAATTCTCGCAATTATGTTGTTCAACCGGGTGAATATAAATTTTTGGAAGAACTAGCCTCAGGGCTTGAGCGTTCCGCACTTGTGGAAACCATGCCCCTTGATGAGGAAGAGGAAAACCCGTTAGCACTCCCTGATGCAGTACCACCTGAGATGGAATACACCCCACCTGAACCAGTCCAGCAGACCCCCCCCCAGCCTGCTCCGCAACCGACTCCTCAACCGGCTCCAGAACCTCAAGCCGTACCAGAAAAAGAATTTGTAGAGCCAGGTTTAGATGTAAAGGCAGAACCACCAATTCCTGAATATGAAATTCCTGACACGACCCCTCCTCTGGAAGAGGCTATAAGGCAGGCTGAAACAATGACAGATTCTGGTGAATCGCATGTGCCGCCGGCTCCACCACCTCAATCACCCCCACAGGAAGTACCCCTGCCACCGAAAAAACCAGCCATTAAACACAATATTAACCGCTCCATGGCGACCTTTACTCTCATGCAGATTTTTAAAGATCAAGGGATGTATGAAAATGCATTGGAAGTACTGGCCTTTCTCCGTGAGAAATCAAGTGATACAGAACGTATTGACCAAGAGGAAAAAGATATTCGAGAACTCATGGTTCGTAACGGCAACAAATAAGTCAACAGTAGTAAATAATGCCTGAATTTCAACCGGGGGAAGCACTCGCGGAGAGGGAATCCCCGATTCAACTATCTATTCTCATCGTTACCTACAATTCCAGCTCGACAATTAGAGTCTGTATGGATAGTGTGTTGCAGGAACTCAATCAACTAAATGCTGAAGTCATTGTCGTTGATAACCACTCTACTGATGAAACGGTTTCAATTTTGGACGAGTTCTCATCCCGGAACGCCAAGCTCCAGATTGAAACAAATCGTACAAACCGCGGCTTTGCTGTAGGGAATAATCAAGGTCTGGAAATGGCCAGGGGGCAACATATCCTTATTCTGAACCCTGATACGATTCTTCAAAGTGGTGTTTTAAAGGGCTTGTTGATTGAACTAGAAAAGGATGGAAAAATTGGTGTTGTAGCGCCACAATTACAGTTTCCAGATGGTCGCGTCCAGAGAACCTGTCGACGTTTCCCCAGGCATAGCGATGTCATCTATAATGTTTTTGGTCTGGCAAACCTTTTTCCGGGAAACCGGCAGTTCAATGGCTGGAAGATGGGAGATTTTGATCACAAAACCCGTCAAGAGGTAGATCAGCCTGCCGGAGCAGCCTTGTTGGTTCGTGGAGATCTTTTGAGATCTTTACATGGTTTTGACGAAAATTTCCCCATGTTTTTTAATGATGTGGATCTCTGTAAACGTATTAAGGATGCAGGTTATGCCATCTGGTATCTACCAGAGTATACCATCCAACATCTTGGCGGTGTCAGTGTCAAACAAGTAAAAATGAAGATGACAGTAAGTTCGCATGTTTCATTTTTCAGGTATTTTGAGAAGCACTTCACCCGGATGTATCAGCAACCCTTGAACTTTATTGTAGGCATGTTACTCTATCTTTCCCTGATTCCCAGGCTGGCGGTTTTGCTGCTTTTCAAAGGGCAACGTACGACTTCCCGTGAAACGCTCTAGAATTTTAGATTTCACTATGAATCCCCATCAAATAATAAAGACCATCTTCTTTGATATCGGAGGTGTCCTGGTCAAAGTTGATTCCAGCGATTCCATTCAGAAATTGTCTCGAAAATTGGGAGTAAGTACTGAAAAAATCAGACAGGGAATGACCAGGGAGTTACTAAATGATTATGAAAAAGGTTATTTGACCTCAAATCAGTTTTATGAGCAACTCCTCATCAATTATGATAGCAAGCATACTATGGATATGGAAACCTTCAAAGGGTTCTGGCTTGATGTTCTGTTCCCATGTACAGAAAGCATGGCTTTTCTCGAACGAGTAACCAAAGATTTCCCGGTTTGGCTTTTGAGTAACACAAATGATTTTCATTATGACCTGCTTATGCAGGATTTCCCCTTTATGAAATGTGTAGAAGGGGGCACTTACAGTTTTATGGTGGGTAGCATGAAGCCGGAACCCCTGATTTATGAAATTGCCATCAAAAAGAGTGGTTTTCGCCCGGAAGAGATCCTGTTTATTGATGATTTGGAGGCAAATGTCCAGGCCGCCCAAAATCAGGGCATCAATACTATTCATTATGTAGATTTTTCCAGCTTTAGCCAGGAATTGAGTCAACGCTTTCCAGAATTGGGGTATTTGTTATGAGGCTTTTTAAAACCATCCTGGCCTTTGTCGTCTTGCTTATTCTATTTAATCTATTGAACAATAGTCAGGGCAGTATACCACCTCTTGGAAAATTTTTGAACCCCTTCGCAGGATTTTGGCAAAATGGTGAAAAGTTGGACCATATTGATGAAGTTCTTGATGTAAAAGGACTTCGGGATGAGGTACAGGTAGTTTGGGATGAGCGTCATGTCCCACATATTTTTGCAGAAAACACCTATGACATTTATTTCGCTCAGGGCTTTTTAACTGCCCGACATCGTCTCTGGCAAATGGAGTTTCAAACCCATGTGGCAGCGGGCCGTGTTTCTGAAATTATTGGTGAAAAAGCAGTAGAATTTGACAGGCTGCAGCGACGTCGTGGTTTATTAATGGCAGCCGAAACTACGATCCAGTACATGAGTGAAGACCCTGAAACTCATATCATACTTCAGGCTTATGCAAATGGCGTAAACGCCTGGATCGAGTCCCTCACACCAGCCACCCTTCCACTTGAGTACAAACTCCTCAATTATGAGCCAGAAGTTTGGTCGACGATGAAGACAGCTCTGTTATTAAAATTTATGGCCTGGGATTTAACTGGACGTAATTCAGAAATGGATATGAGCATCATCCAGGCCACCCTGGGCGAGGAATTTGTTAATACTTATTATCCAGAAAACACGCCACGCACTGATCCAGTTATTCCAGCGGCTAAACCCTGGCGTTTTGATGCCATGGAGCCAGATTCCATTCCACCTTCGTTTATTCCACAGTTTGTACGTGATCTCAGAAAAAGTGAACCTGACCCGGATAATGGCAGTAATAACTGGGCTGTTTCTGGCACTAAAACAGCTTCGGGCTACCCCATGTTGGCCAATGATCCCCATCTTGGATTAAATTTGCCATCAATCTGGTATGAAATTCAATTGACGACTCCTGATATGAATGTTTATGGTGTTTCCATGCCTGGAGCCCCTGCAGTTATCGTCGGGTTTAATAAAGATGTCGCCTGGGGGGTCACCAATGCTGGTAGTGATGTCATGGATTGGTTTGAAATCGAATTTAAAGATGATTCGTATACCGAGTATCTCTACATGGATGAATGGATCAAATCAGACCTACGAATTGAAGAAATATTTGTCAGGGATGGGGACACAGTGCTGGATAGTTTTGCCGTCACACGCTTTGGACACCTGGTTCATTTTGGTGAAAATAAATTGGAAAATGGGCACCCCGCGGGACTGGCCATGCGTTGGTCAGCTCATGATCCCAGCAATGAAATGATCGCTATCCGTAATATGAACCTTGCTACGGATAGAGAGACCTTTTACACTGCCGCTGAAGCCTTTGAATCGCCAGGCCAAAACTTTGCCATGATTACCAGAGACGGTGATATCGCAATTCGCCACAACGGAAAGTATCCCTTGCGCGGATTGGATCAGGGCAAATTTGTGCGAGCGGGCAGGGACACCATTGGGGAATGGCGAGACTGGATTCCCTATGAGCAGCTCCCGGCTATTTCAAATCCGTGGAGTGGCTATGTCAGCTCAGCCAACCAGAATCCAGTTGGGAAAAAATACCCGTACTATTTGGGTTGGGATTATGATGATTATGAAAGAGGGTCCCGCATCAATGATCGTCTCGATCATTTGGACAAGATTAAATTCGGAGATATGCAGGACCTGCATATGGACAATTTTAATAAGCAGGCCGAACTCATATTACCATTTCTACTCAAGCAACTGGATGTAGAGGTCTATTCCGGTGATACGGAAGCCATTATCAATGATCTACAAGGCTGGAACTATGTGTCTGATCCACACGAGAAAGCAGCCTGGGTTTATCAGCAGTGGTGGCAGCGTATTGAGCAGGCAATCTGGAATGATGAATTGAATATTTATGGTGAAATCCGGAAAATTCCAACTAGATCGGTGACGGCCAGACTGCTCCTGAGGAAGTCAAAACTGGCTTACTATGATGATATCAATACTCCCGAAAAAGAGGGTCGGTCAGAAATCATTAATCGAGCTTTCAGAAAAACCCTCAGCGATCTTGAGGAGGACCTTGGGGCATATGGTGAAGCCTGGGAGCTGGGTCGCGCCCGGGGAACCGATATCAATCATATACTCTCTGTAAAAGGTCTTGGTCGCACTGGTCTTTACACTGGCGGCGGCAGAGGCATTGTCAACGCCACCAAGAAAACCCATGGACCCTCCTGGCGTATGTTGGTAGAAATGGGTGATAGACCCGCCGCGAAGGTTATTTATCCTGGCGGACAGTCAGGCAACCCAGGTTCAACTTATTATGACAATGCAGTCAAGGACTGGGTCATGGGTAAGTATTACGACATTCATTTTCTGGATTCTACTGACATTGAAAACAATTCAAAACTCACATTGTCTCGTTTAAGGAATTATCAATGATAAATATTTTAGTAGCCCTTGTAACTGTATTTATTCTACAAATCCTCTTTTATTCCTGGTGGTGGATTATCCTGGTCCCGTTGGTCCTGGGTTTTCTAGAGCGAGATTCAGCATTTAAGGCTTCAGCAGGTTCCGGGCTGGGAATTTTCCTGCTCTGGTTTGGTATGGCGATATACCAATGGCAAAATGGAGGAGAAATCATTGTTACTCGCATTTCTGAGGTCATTGGTATTGGATCTGGTCTGATCCTGGCTTTAGCTACCGGGTTGATTGGCTTTCTCGTTGCTCTCGTGGCTGGCTATGCTGGATTTTCATTGCGTAAGGTGCTGATCAAGGAATATCAGATATCGTGATGGAAAATATGAAACCGCAGAGATCGCAAAGAACGCAAAGAGTTTTTAGAGTAAAAAACTAAAGGTGTTATCAGATAACACTATCTCTCTTAAGGCTTTGCGAGAGGTCACATTCAGAGGATAGTCGTGTCATACTTCGACAGGCACCAATCTACACTTTGAAGCTTCGACTTGACAGGTAGAGCATGACACATATAACCTAGTGTGTCTCCCCGAGCAGGGTCTAAGGGTAATAGATACGTTTTGGATAGAGAAATTATGAGTAGATCAAAAAATAAAATAGAAATTTATGAGGAGCCCCTCAGAACGATTCCCCACAATGTGTTCCGGGATAACAACCCTGATTATGACGAGCTGGAACGACGACCCAGAATGCCCGTGGTGGCTCTCCTCGATAATATCCGTAGCATGTTTAATGTTGGTTCCATGTTCAGAACCGCCGATGGAGCCTGGCTGGAAGAGGTCATTATTAGTGGCTATACTGCCTCACCCCCCCGTAAAGAGATTGCCAAAACAGCCTTGGGGGCCGAATATTCTGTTCCCTGGAGAAGCATCCCTGACCCTGTTGAAGCTCTTCGTGCCCTGAAGCACAGGGGTTATACAGCCATTGCCCTGGAGCATACGACCAGGAGTCAATCCTACACCAGTGTCAATTATGACTTCCCCCTGGTTTTTGTGGTGGGGAATGAGGGTGTCGGTGTTCAAGACGACATAGTCAGGGAATGTGATTTTGCTGTCGAGTTACCCCAAAATGGCATGAAGAGCTCAATGAATGTAGCGGTGGCGTTTGGCATTATGTTGTATGAGTTGAGACGTCAATGGGACTTAAAAATTTGACGCTGACACCAACAAGACTGTTATTTCAAAGCAGCCTTTTTGTCAATAAGATAGCAATAATTAGTACTGGCAATTTTTAAGTTAAGACTTACTTTTCCGCGAATTGACATGGCTCACAGGGGGTGATTCAGGCTTTGAACTGTGTTAGACTAATCCATATATTGAAAGATATTCAATTACAATAATTTTCTTAAGGAGGATTTATGATTAAAAAGGTACTTGTTTCAATTTTAACGCTCACCCTAGCTGTCGGTGCATTTGGGCAGACTCTGGAGGAGAACCTGGGCACCATGCTCAGCGACAATGCTGAGATGTATTTGATGCCATTAGGGGATGCATTTGGTGCATCAATGAACTCTGGATGGTATCACAGATCTCGCGTTCACAAGATGCTGGGTTTTGATATTAGCGTCAAGGCAATGGTTTCTGCCGTTCCTGAGGAAAGTGAGTTTTTTAACTTTGCTCTTAGCCAAACCGACATGGAATTTGACCTGGATGGAATTATCGGTTATGATGTCGATCCACTATCACTTTCTTTTGATGATATTTACTTTGGAACTGATACACGAACTCCAACCTTTTTTGGTCCCGCTGATAGTGCCGGGTTGTTGGTAACCAATACAACTCATCTTGCTGGTTTATTTGAAGACCATCTCAGAACAGAGATGACAGAAATGCTTACAAGCCAGGGTGTGAATGCTGCACTGATCCCTGGTCTAGTTGATCAGGCCATCCTTGATGCAGATTTGGCTAACGAAACAGATGCTATGAATCTGGATCTTCCCCTTCCTCCAGGAATTGGACTACCAGCCCTGCCACTGGTTATGCCCCAGATTGCTCTGGGTCTGCCTATGGGTATTGAGCTGACCATCCGTGGTTTCCCGGAAGCTGAACTTGAAGATATTGGTACTTTCAGCATGTATGGTGGTGGACTGCGTGTCAATGTTGATCAGTTTATTCCAATCCCACTTTTTCCTGTAGACATTACTGCTGGTGCATTCTATTCACAGATGAGTATTGGTGATCTGATTGAATCTTCCAACATGTCAGTCGGTCTTCAGGTTGGTAAATCCATGAACCTGCTAATATTTGGTGTGGGTGTTTATGTGGATGCTGCTTATGAGACGAGTTCATTGAGCATTGGTTATGATGTGGATCCAGAATTCGGTATTGAGAACGATCGTATCCAGTTTGACATGGAACCTGATCCAGGTATGAGATTTGGTGCAGGTTTACATCTGAAATTGATTCCCCTGACCTACTTTAATGTTCATGTAAGTCAAACACCAACTAACAGTGTAGTAACAGCTGGGTTTGGTATTTCTATGAGATAAATACTTCACAGATTGTGATAAAAAGGTCACCCCAGTGGGTGGCCTTTTTTATTACCGCGAACCCACCCTCACCTCACTGATACCTTTAAATCTTTTTGTGGATCCAATTGGAGTTGAATGTAGCTGTTGACAATCCTTCAATTGGATGAATTATTATTTGTCCTCTTTTATCAGAATAAGCTGATTTCCACAGAATATGTTCTATATTTCAGATTGATCTTGGAGGAT
>JABIFG010000240.1 GCA_018650795.1 Fidelibacterota bacterium | reverse complement strand
GCTCCCAGTTCTCCACCATAGGCATCATAAGCGATTCGATTGGTTCCATCTCGGGACCAATCTATGTTATTTTCATATTCACCGCTGATGTTTGGCGGCGTCACTTCGATCAAATTCTGTACATAGATTTCACAATAAGCATTATCAACGCTCCCTGTACTATGCTGAATTTCAATACTTAGTCGATGTTTCCCGTGAGTGCTATATAGTGGAGTTCTTGGGATTGTATCAAGCCATTCAGTATCTGCTACCCCATCTCCATCATAGTCACAACGTATCTGATAGTTCTCACCGATTTGAATAGTATCGCTATCAGCCACTATGTATACATTAGGTTGAAAGTGTGTTGCGTTCGTACCGATGTCTGGAAAGACCGTCACCACAATCTCTCGCGGATCGACTTCAACGATGTCTTCAGGATCAGTAGGAGATTTTGGACAACTAATGAGGACTAAGACTAATATAATCTGGATGGCAGCATTTAACACCTGCCCTCGCCTGTATTCCTTCATAACACCCCCAGTGGTTTCTAATTCTGCGTAAATATAGCCACAACTGATGTTAGCGCAAAATTCCTTTACCTAACACATTTATGGAGCAGAAACACTTACATAATGGTAATCCGTGTCGGATTCGCTTTCCTGGTCATCAACAATTACCTTGAGTCGGAAGCCTGGCTCAACGCCTCCCTTTACAAGGGTACTTGAGGTCTCGCTTAACTTTACCCAGGATCCGCACGGTGGAGCTTTAGAATCATCAGAATCTTTAGGCGGATCATCACAATATTGAAATTTCCACCATTCATAAGTATAGTTTGGTAATCCACCAACCACCTCTGCCTCAAATGTTCCAGTCTGTAAGGTCGTCAGCGATGTGGGACCATCTATATTTACGACTAATGGCTCCTCGTATTTAATAATACTCGATGCGTTAGACAGAGTAGAAGTATAGACTAGAGATTTTACTCGATAATAATGGTTAACTGTTATCATGTCCAAGTCGATATTAGTATCGGTATATGTACTATCCCCCCAACTAGGACCATCGCTTAGATGAATGTCAACGTCATCTATACCAATCCACGAACCGTTCCCAATTTTTCTCTGAACCTGTGTTTTATGGGTATATACAAATCCCCAATCAAGTTTAGGATGGTCACCAGATACTGAGCCAGTTATCCATGCGGGAGCTCTTGGTTTGTCTGGCACTATTTCATTACACGCCTGATGACTTAAATCACCGGATGGATTATTATTAAATTCTGACCAGAGAATAGCGCATTCTACACAACTAATCGAATCCATAGGTCCACCTAAACAATAATTTAAGTAAGCACAATCGTCTTCATTCGGATATTTATTGGTATACGAAGGCCATTCATTATTGCAGCAATTAGATTTTGGATCCATGGCCAATCTCAATTCCTCATCCAGGAATGAGCTTACATCTTCATAATACATTGTTGTTTCGAGAGAATTACTATTCTCTCCATCACCACAGGAAAAAATTAGTATCATCAGAACTACGATTAAATAAAACCATGATTTTTGCATGTTAATCCCTCTTAGATTTTTGTCGATCTCGTTAAATCAAAATTATTGCATTCCACATCAATATCAAAATAGTGTTTTCTCTAGTGGAATATAATATTATTAACTTAACTGGTTGTATAATAGTATTTTTTATGAATTTATGCAAATATTTATATTGTAAGTCTTTTTAACATTTAGCACAGTTTGAACATAAAATTAAGAGAGACTCCCTTGGTTCCTAACTTGTGGGGGAGCCATATAAGAAAAAAAAGGTCAGTACCCTTCGATACTTCGATATCCTCAGCACAGGCTTGTTTAAGGACCCAACCCTTTTTTATGTACTCCGGACAGGGCTCGAACCTGTGACCTACGGATTAGAAATCCGTTGCCTTTTAAGCTATATATGGCTTTGCGGGGAGTCAGTGACTAAAAAGTGACTATTTTGAAAAAGTTTTTAAATTTGATGTAAAAAAGCCCCTGGTTTTTCAGCTCAGGGGCTTGTGTATAACGGCTTGAGCAGTGTTTCTACTTATGTTAGGAAGTAATTCCTTAACGTAGAGACACCATCTTTATCACTGTTGAAAATTCACCTGCCTTAAGATAGGCGAAGTACATACCTGTTGATACTGTCTCTCCTAGAGCATCTGTCCCATCCCACTGAACTTCATAATATCCTGCTGATTGTGAGGTACTAACAATTGTTTGAACCTCTCTACCTGAGATGTCGAGGATTCGTAATGTTACATCTGAACTCTTTGGCAGAGCGTAACGGATACTCGTTACAGGGTTGAATGGATTCGGATAGTTTTGATTCAACAAATACTTGTCAGGTATAACTTGACCTTTGTTTGCAAGTTGTTTTGGCATATAGCCACCATCTTCATCGTATCTACATACCAATGGGCCAGCGAATCCTGAATATAAAGGTCCTTCTCCCGGTACTTGCTCATAAGTATGTGACTGTAGTTTATAGTATACATAATCAGAATTTTTACTTGTGCTGGATTTTACTATCTGAGTATCAATAAAATAACTTGTACTTGAGCCAACACTTGCACGAAAACTATAAGGTCCAGTTGACCCATTAAAACTTCTAAATAGCTTGTAGCCAGCTACTCTTGGATCTCCAGATATTAGATTCCATTCCAATTTGGGGTTCCAACCACCTGGACAGGTAACCCAGGATACATGAAAATTGGATGGCGTCTGGGGTGAGCCAGTTGGTCCTGTATATTCAGGTGCCTCATTTGAAAAATATGAAATGGCAGCCGTATTTTTTACTTTCACCTTATAGTAAACAGTTTGATTTGTCCCTACGGTCAAATCACCGTCAAAATAAGTTGTACCTGAAGTGCTATCCAACAATACGAAAACAGGTGGATATATCGAAGTGATACTTCTGTAGATATAATATGTCTCCCAATAATCATCTGCAGGCGAGTGATGACTCCACGTTAATCGGTGTTTTACATTCGGTATAATTTCATTAACGCTGAGATTCTCTGGTGGCCAAGGTTTAAACTTACTTGTGGAAGGGGTACCCATATCCTTAATAT
>JABIFG010000239.1 GCA_018650795.1 Fidelibacterota bacterium | reverse complement strand
AGGTCTGGAAAAGGATTATAAAGCCAAGGCATTTGGTCCCATGCCCGAACTCATTATTGATGCAGAATATGTAACTAAAAATCTAGCCATATGTGTTATCTGTGGTAACCCTGCAGGTTTCACCCAGCGTTTAAGCAATACGGGTGATCAGATTCAAGTGGGTGAAGCTGAAGCATATGAAGCGAGATGTCGCAACTGTTATGAAGAACCAAAGGAATAGACTATGCAAAGACTTATAGGATTTCTAGGCATTGCAGCCATTCTGGGTATTGCCTTTCTCATGTCAAACAACCGGAAAGCCATCAACTATCGTGTGGTCTACTGGGGCTTGGGTCTCCAGCTCGCTTTTGCCATCTTCATCTTGGCAACACCCATTGGCAAACCTGTATTCATGTTTTTGGATAAAGCCATTAATAAGCTGTTATCCTTTTCAGACGAAGGTGCAGAGTTCCTCTTTGGGGCTCTGGCTATCAGTCCTGGCCAAGAGAACAGCTTGGGATTCTTTTTTGCGTTCCAGATTCTCCCTACCATTATTTTCTTTTCTGCATTTATGGCTATCCTGTATCACTTCGGGATCATGCAGTTGGTTGTGAAATACATTGCCCGGGCTATGCAGAAAACTATGGGAACCAGCGGTTCTGAAACGCTATCTGCCTCTGGTAATATCTTTGTGGGTCAAACCGAAGCCCCGCTCTTGATTCGCCCATTTATAAAAACGATGACCAAAAGTGAGTTCATGGCGGTCATGACGGGTGGCTTTGCCACCATGGCTGGTGGTGTCCTGGCGATCTATGCCAAATGGCTCACAGATATCCCAAACATTGCAGGCCACCTCATGGCTGCTTCAGTGATGAGCGCACCTGCCGCCCTGGTTCTGGCCAAGATCATCTATCCTGAGGTTGAGGATTCTCCCACTGCTGGAGATAAAATGGTTGAAATGGAGAAGGCAGAGGGCAATGTCATGGAGTCCATTGCCAATGGAACTTCAGACGGTATGCGCCTGGCTGCCAATGTCGGCGCTATGCTCATTGCAATTGTGGCACTGGTAGCAACAGCAAATTTCGCCCTTGGTATGGTAGGTCTTAGCATTCAGCAAATCTTGGGTTGGATATTCTCTCCCCTTGCATTTCTAATGGGAGTCCCCTGGGCTGATGTTACCCTGGTGGGTCAACTCATGGGTGAAAAGATCGTGCTTACAGAACTCATCGCTTATAGCCATTTGCAGGATGTCATGGGACAGCTAGATGAAAAATCTATGATCATTAGCTCTTACGCCTTGTGTGGGTTTGCCAATTTTACCTCAATCGGTATCCAGATCGGTGGCATTGGTGCATTGGCTCCTGAACGACGTGGCGATCTGTCCAAGGTTGCGTTCAAAGCTATGATTGGTGGCGCCTTAGCTTCCTGGTTGACTGCTACAGTTGCAGGAATAATGATTTAGGTGATTCTTTGGCCCAGGAAGCCTTTCAGGCACAAATTTTGTTAGAGCATAAGTAAACGGAGAAAAATACTAACTATGCGAATCATTATTGTAGGACCTCCCGGCGCTGGCAAGGGAACACAAGCGAAACTCATTGTAAAGGATTTTCATATCATACAGCTCTCTACTGGAGATTTATTACGGGAGCATCGTCGTCAGCACACAAAATTAGGGCAAGCAGCAATCAAGTATATGGATGGTGGCAATCTGGTACCGGATGATGTCATCCTGGGTATGGTCGCCGAGGAATTTAAAAAACCTGAACTCAAACCTGGTTATATCCTGGATGGTTTTCCACGAACCTGTCCCCAGGCCAAAGGTCTGGATCAACTCTTAGAGGATCGAGGGCTGACCCTGGATCATGTACTCGTCCTGGAAGTTCCGGATACAGAGTTGGTGCGTCGTCTTACTGCTCGAAGATCTTGCTCTGAGTGTGGCCATATTTATAACATGGTATTTAATCCTCCCGCTGTGGACGGAATTTGTGATCATGATGGCAGCCCCTTAATTCACCGTTCAGATGATACTGAGGAAACAGTGGTCAATAGACTTGGCGTCTACAAAAAACAGACAAAACCCCTCATAGATCATTATCAACTTCAAGGTGTTGTAAGACATATTGATGGCACAGGAGATATGCAGGATATTTATCAACGTATCCTTGCTGTATTGAAGTAGATATGTATATCCTCGGGGTTACCGGAAATATTGGTTCGGGAAAAAGCACGGTCAGCGATCGTCTTGCCCATCATGGAGCCATCGTTTCCCACTCCGATCCTCTGGCAAAAGAAATCCTGAGAAATGATCCTGAAATTTTAGCCAGCCTGGCTGAACGCTTTGGTACAGATATCCTGAATGAAGCCGGCGAGCTTCAAAAACACATCCTTGCCGAGCGTGCGTTTAGTACCAGGGATGATCAACTCTTCCTGAATCATCTTATTCACCCTGAAGTTCGAAGAATTACCCTTGATCGTATTGAAATGGCAAGGTCTCAAGGAAAATCGTTATTTGTTGTGGATGCCCCCCTGCTGTTTGAAGCTCATGCAGATAGTATTACGGATGGCGTTTTAGTTGTTGTTGCGGACCGCATGTTTCGCGAGGGTCGCGTGGAGAGACGTAGTAGCATCTCCAAAGTTGATTTCGACAGACGTGATGCCCTTCAAATGCCCATTGAGGAGAAAATTCGCAGGGCGGATTATGTCATCGACAATGATGGAACGCTGATTGAGCTTTTAGCCAAAGTGGATATTTTTTTTAAGGAGCTTTCACTTTAAGATAGGAGTGTAAGCGAATCGCATGGTTATCGGTCATCCCAGCGACATAATCACAAATCATACGCATTTTTTGATTTTCATCAAACTCAGTGGACATGCCTGCTGGTAGGGGTAAAAGCTCAAGCTCCCTTTGCTTCTCAAAAACGACATCCCGATAGTAGCGAAACAACTCTTCAAGAATCTCAACACCCTTTGATTCTGGATTTTTCACATAATCTGAATTGTATATGAGACTGTAATTCAATGATCTCAAAGCCATCAATTCAGAATGCGATTCGTCATCCATTTTGAGACCGTATTTATAGCGGGGAATGTTAATAAAGGGGTTTTCAATTTTTTCGATAGAAATGGAATATATCCAGCGACCAATAAGTCCGGCGATAAAACGGGACATGGGAAATTGATTTCTCAGAACTTGATCCACATCTGCCTTGATTTTGTTGCTGGCATCAAGATACTGATTACTCCAGAATTGCTGAACCTGCTCAGGTGTCAACAGGCTCTGCTTCACTCCATCGAACAAATCTGAAGTCGTGTAGGCGATATCATCTGCAAGATCCATGATAGCACATTCTATGGGTCGAATCTGGGTTCCATTTTGAGCTAAATCGTCCAGGTGTTGGTCATTGTGGACCCAGGATAATATGTCCTGTTGATCTGGATAGAGAAATTTTGCACCATTGGGAGTATTTTCTTTGCCCACTATTTTATACTTTAAAATACCATCCAGACAAGCCCGGGTCGCCTGCATACCTGCATTGGTATATGATCGACGATCACCTCTCACAATATCTGTCAGGATACGAAGTGATTGGGCGTTGCCTTCAAAACCACCCCAGGGATCCATAAGTTCATTTAAGCGAGATTCTCCCTTATGACCGATTGGTGGGTTTCCCAGATCATGGGCCAAACAGGCGGCCTCTACCAGGGCTGAGTCGATTTGATATTCCCCCGTTAGAATATCAGAACTTCGGTTCAGATAATTCACAATGGATCGACCAATCTGAGCTACCTCTATTGAATGTGTCAGGCGGGTTCGGTATTGATCAGATTGTCCAGTAACATAAACCTGGGTCTTCCCCTGGAGGCGGCGGAAGGCCGTGGAATGGATTATCCTGTCACGATCAATTTCAAAGGCATTGCGATATTCATTTTCAGGAAGGTGTCGTTCCCCTATCGATTCACAATCCCAATCTGTATAGAAAGTATTTTTTATGGTCATAGACTCAAAATAAACGAGAAATTGCAGGCTACCAATGGATTAGACCATTTCAAACATTCTGAAATATTGGGAAATTCCAGGGAATTCTTACTGTTTTCGGCGCGCCCTGGGATGGAAACTGCTGTGCACCTCCTTAAGATACGTGCTGTCGAGGTGAGTGTATATCTGGGTCGTTGATATATCAACATGCCCCAGCATTTCCTGTACAATCCGCAGATCAGCTCCTCCCTCAAGCAAATGCGTTGCAAATGAATGCCGAAAAGTATGTGGACTGACTGGTTTGTGAAGGTCAGCTTTTTCAGCCAACTTTTTTAGAATAAACCAGATACCTTTGCGTTGGAGTTGTTTGCCCTTATTGTTTAGAAAGAGGATGCCTTCATTAAAATAACCTTTTTCTAGAGAGGGTCGGCCATGTTCTATATACTCCAACAACCATTTTTTGGCTTCACCACCCAGCGGTACAATGCGTTCTTTATTTCCTTTGCCCCGTATGAGTATGAGGTCATCATCGATGAGGATCTGCTCCATGGTCATGTCACATACCTCGGAAACTCGCATGCCAGCTGCGTACATAAGTTCAAACATAGCCCTGTCTCTCAATCCCAGGGGTGTCTCCGTGTCGATGGCATCCAACAGTAGCTCAATATCTTCAAAATTTAGAATTTTAGGTAGACTTGCCGGGAGTTTGGGAGAGTCCAGAAACTGGGTAGGATCTTCACTGAGGTGTCCTTCCATCACTAAGAATTTGTAATAGGCCCTGAGTGATGAGAAATGACGAGCTACGCTGGTTTCCGCCATCTTGCGTTTCTTTAACACCCGGGCATAGTCGGTAAGTATTTTGTGGTCTACTTTTCCAGGGGAGTTGATTTTCAGTGAATCTAAAAATTGCCAGAAATCCTCAAGATCTTCAAGATAGGCTGCCTGGGTATTTTTTGCCAGATTGCGCTCTATGCGTAGATAGTTCAGGAAATCCTGAAGAAAATGTTCAGAGCTGGACATGTAAGAATATAGTCGGAAAGAGAAAATTGAAACTTGAAATTTACTTCCGTTGTTTCAATCGCATTTCGATTAGGCAAAAGAGATGGATTCCTGAACCCTTCGAGAACCTCAGGGAGACAGCTGGTGTGTCTTGCTGAGGCTCTCAAAGCATAACACATACCACGCATTTGTAAGTGGAAATCGGGCTATTCGTGTCCAAAGATTGCGACAAGTAGTTTTAAGCTAAATTTAAATGCCCTAAAATTGGGCACAATGAAACGGATTAGTTGTGAATGGCCTTAGCGAAGGCTTCCATAAGATGCGATTTCTCAGGATCTTCCAGAATATTGCCAGTTACAACAAATGAGGCTCCAGCTTTTGCAAGAGCTCCGGCCTCCTCTGGAGTATGGATCCCACCACCTACAATGACTGGAACATCTGTGCAGCTACTCACCGCTTTTACCATGCGGGGTGTTACGGAATATTGAGCACCGCTTCCAGCTTCCAGGTAGATAAATTTGAATCCCAGATAATCCGCCGCCAATGCGTGCGCGATAGCGATCTCATCTTTATCCCTGGGGATAGGTTTAGAACCGCTGACAAATTCTGCCGTGGTTACTCGTCCACTTTCGATGAGCATATAGGCTGTGGCCATAGGCTCAATGCCAAGTTCACGAACTACTGGTGCTGCTTGAACCTGATCTCCGATAAGAAACTGAGGATTGCGACCACTGATTACTGAAAGATAAAATACTGCATCAACATGGGGTGTCAATTGGTTGACATTCCCAGGAAATAGGATGACTGGTAGGGTTGCTGTCTGCTGGATCAGTCTCATCTTACGCTGAGCTCCTTCACCTAGAATAAGGGAACTGCCCACCATGATTCCATCGGCACCGGAACCGTTGATTCTTCTGATGAAATCCTCAACTTCATCCAAACCCCAACGATCAGGATCTACAAGAACGAGATAACCAGCACCTCTGGAAGATTTGGCTGCGAGCATTTGTTCATATACACTCAAACTAGATATCCTTTCAGGAAGGCAATCAGACTATCCATCTCCGACTTACTGCGTTTTTCGGTTACAGCGATTAATAATTGCTTATCTGAATCTTTTTCAAACTGGCTCAAAGCAATTCCAGGAAAAAATCCAGCTTTTGTAGCTTCAGAAACCAACGCCGTGGCAGTGCCAGGTACTTCAATGACAAATTCATTGAAGAAGGATTTAGTTTTAAGCGAAAATCCATCTAGATCATTGATT
>JABIFG010000238.1 GCA_018650795.1 Fidelibacterota bacterium | reverse complement strand
GCTATCCGAGGTGAGGGTACCAGCAATGATTACCTCCGGCCAGAAGTACCAGCCATGCCCAGCTTTAAGATACATAAATACATTTCACAAATACTGGTTGAAAAGAATCTTGATTACCGAACTGGCGTGGTTTACACCACCAATCGCCGGGTTTGGGAGCATGATGAAGTTTTCAAGGAATATCTAAAAGAGACTCGCTCCATTGGCATTGATATGGAGACAGCAACCATCTTTATCACCGGTCTGGCAAATAACATACCTCGTGGAGCTTTATTGCTGGTTAGCGATCTTCCCATGGTACCAGATGGTGTCAAAACCGAAGCCCTGGACCAAAGTGTCACGAAGAAGTATGTTGATCTACACCTGGATATTGGCATAGAGGCCATGACACATATTGCTGATCAAGGTGAATCAATCAAGCATTTCTCGTTTTAATATTATTGTATGACCAGGCTGGGATTCGAATCCAAGCCTGGTTATGACACAGGACCTGCCATTAATTAAAAGTCAATGATTTTTGGTTTTGAGCGCTTCGAGTTCCCTCAGCGAGACAGACTAGGGTTTCTTGTTTTGTCTTCCTGAGGTGTTCGAAGAACAGTCTCGAAGGATGGTGATATAAGTGTGACTCACGTTTCAAGTTCCCTTCAGTCTACGCTTGTCAGCTTCGACCCGACAGGCAGCGAGACAGAATGGAATTGATGCAACGCATCAGGACATTGATGAGTTATACCAGTTGAACTTCAAAACTGCATCCAACTTCTTCATCTTTTCCCATTTTACTGCACTTAAAATTCTCACCATAGCTAGCGCTGTGCTTCACATTTGAAGTTTGTAAAATGAAAAAATATCTTGAATTTGTGATGCACCTTTGAAATACAATTGGTATTAAAAGTCGATGACTTTTGGTTTTGAACGATTTCCATGAACATCACAATACTGCGTTGGCACGGTTCCAGGCAAAAAGACCTCACGTTCGGGTGTGCAATATTGAGTTGCCAATTTGTGGGTTTCAGAACAAACATTGGTAAAAATGACTGACTCTTCCGGGACCTCAAATTCCTGGCGATCCCAATCCAGACTATCATATACAGCTTTCATATACTGGGCCCAAATAGGAACTCCCAGAGCTGATCCTGACATGCGAGGACCCAGACTGATGGAAGCATCGTCCATACCTACCCAAACAGCCGTGGATAAGCGGGTGGTAAATCCAACATACCAAGCATCAGTAAACCCGGTAGTTGTGCCTGTCTTTCCACCAGCTGGTTCATGAAAACCGAACCTGCTTCTGGCGCCAACACCTGTTCCTCGGTTGGCAACTGTTTCCAGAAGAGATAACATGATATAGGATGTTCCACGCCCCAAAACTTCCTTTCGATCCGGGCTATAATTACGGAGAACCCCACCAAATCGATCCTGGACGGAGAGAATTCCCAGGGGCTGGATCCAAATACCCAGACGAGGATACACAGCATATGCGGCAGCCATTTCAATGGGGAAAACTCCGGAAGCACCCAAGGCAAGTGCATCACCAGGATATAGTCTCGTAGTAATACCCATGGCTCGGGCCTTTTCAACCACCGCTGCAGGAGCAATGAGCTCTTGAATAGTTCGAACTGCAATCAAGTTGAGCGAACGGCGAATTCCTTCTCGCATGGTGGTTTCACCGCCCATACTCAAATCATAGTTTTTCGGGCGCCAATCCGTGGAATCATTGGTCCCCAGCTTGATAACGACAGGCTGGTTTAAAAGAGTGGTCGTTACCGGATAACCATTGTCGATTGCTGCGGTATAGAGGAAGGCTTTGAATGACGATCCAGGCTGACGTCTCATCTGAGTCGAACGATTCCATTTTGATTTATTGAAATCTTTGCCACCCACCATGGCTTTAATCTCACCTGTTTCCACATCCAGGGATATCAGTTGGGCCTGAACTGTTAGCAAATTCTCAATCTGATGCGTCATTTCGACAGAATCTGAAATCATAAGACGTACGGTGTCAACAGTCAGATCAATATTGTGTCTTTCGAGAATGTTGCCTAAGGCTTTTGAGGTTGAATCCAACATGCGGGCATCAAAAATGGCTTGGACTCGTTCCAATTCTCTGGCGACAACTTCGTTGGCGATGGTCTGCAAACGGGTATCAAGGCTGGTATAAATAGTTAGACCATCCCGATAAAGATCAACTCCCATTTCATCATCTTCTTTTTCAAGCTGTCGACGCACATATTCACCAAAATGAGGAGCTACATTGGCTACATCAACACTATCCGGGATATAGGTTTCAATGGGAAGTGCTTTGAAATAATTACGCTCCACTGCGTTGATGGCTTTTTCTCGAAACATGCTGTTGATAACCACATTGCGAATATGTCTGGATCGATCGGGGTGCGTAATAGGTGAATAATAAGCAGGTGCGCGTAGCATCCCCACCAAAATAGCACCTTCATCCAGGGTAAGATTCTCAACCCGTTTGTTAAAATATTTGGTAGCCGCCGCCTGGAGACCATAAGTACCATGACCGAAATATACGGTATTCAGATACATGGTCAGGATCTCTTCTTTGGTGAAGGTGTGTTCAATTTGCACGGCTGTGATCAGCTCACGGACTTTACGCAGATAGGTTTGCTTAAATCCAATTCGAGCGTAGAGACTACGGGCCAACTGTTGGGTCAAGGAGGATGCCCCGCCGTGAATTTCTCCAGTAAAAACATTTAGTGTGATGCTATAAATCGTTCGGAAAAAATTCATGCCCCAATGACTGTAAAAGCGCTGATCTTCGGTTACGATGAGGGCTTTTTTTACGTGAGGTGGAATTTCATTAGATTTAACCAGGGTTCTCTGGGTAGTAAAAAGTTCCTGGATCACCTGATCATCTGCGGAGACAATACGCGTGATCAAGTCAGGATCATAGCGTTCCAATTCATCCAGGGAGGGCAGGTCTTTTGATAAAAAGAACAACCAGGTAAATAAGCCAACGACAAAGGTCAGCGACACGATTGAGGCAATATACAGCCTGTGCTTAAATTTCTGTCGACTACCCCTGGTTTGGAACTGTTTCATCATATCTTACAATTATAAACTTATATGCCTGTCTTGTTCACACGTTTTTGAAGCAATTAGCTAATATTTCATCTAATCCAGGCTCAAACATAATTAATGCTGGTATTCTCTTCCATGGGTCCGACACAGGGCAGGCGATATCAAACTGAGCAAGACTCAAAAACAGCATATTGCACAACCCCACTCCATCACTATATTTTTTGCTTCACCGCTAGCATAGCTGTTCAAGTATATGAGCAGTAATGAATGTTTTAAATTAAGAGGAAGCTCTTCCATGTATACGTTCAGAAAATATGATCACGATAAGGACCTGGATGCTGCTAAAAGAATCTGGCATGAAGTGCAATGGATCGATGATGAAGCTGGTGAAAAGTCCCTGGATGTCTTCCTCAAGAAGGGCAGATCCCTGGTGGCCGAGCTGAGGGGAAGTGCAGAATGCTTGGTCACAGCAAACCCAGGTAAACTCAGATATCTGAATGAAGACTTAGCACTTTCAATTGTAACCTCGGTTACAACAAGCAGAATTGCCCGTAAACAGGGTCTGGCAAAAAAACTTACTGCCCGGCTTATTGCTGAGGAGGCCGAGGCAGGGGCATTGGTTTCAACCCTGGGAATATTTGAGCAAGGGTTTTATGATCAACTGGGCTACGGGAGTGGCAGCTATGAGCACTGGATGAGCTTTGATCCGGCAGACATAGCAATTGATAAAAAGATCAGACCCCCCCGCCGTTTGAATGGAGCAGACTGGAAACTGATGTACCAGGCACTTCAAAATCGGAGACAACATCATGGTGGCGTTACTTTACTTGCCGAGCATTTACTCCAAGCTGAAATGGGGTGGTCGAAGAAGAGTTTCGGTCTGGGTTATGCTGATGGACCACATGGAGAGTTGACACACTATTTCTGGGGAACCAGCAAGGATGAAAATGGTCCTCTCATCATATATTCCATGGCATTTCAGACCAATGAGCAATTTATTGAATTGATGGCTTTAATTAAGTCTCAAGGTGACCAAGTTCGTCTTGTGAAAATGAGAGAACCTGCTGGAATACAACTTCAGGATTTGGTTCAAGCGCCTTTCAGATCCAGAATTGTGACCGAGAAATCAAAATTTGAGCATATTAATAGAGCCTCGGCCTACTGGCAGACCAGAATTTGCAATCTGGAAGCCTGTATCGCGGCCACCCACTTGAATTCAAGGTCCTTGCGGTTTAATCTGGAACTCAGTGATCCCCTGGAAAAAATAGTTAATCCAGAAATGGCCTGGCGGGGATGCGCAGGGAGATATACTATTGAATTGGGGCCAACATCCAAGGTGACCTCAGGATTCAATGAAGGATTGCCAACCCTGGTCGCTGACATCGGCACATTTACTCGATTGTGGCTGGGAGTTAGACCAGCCACTGGTTTGCTGGTTACCGGTAATTTGAGTGGCCCAGAAACACTTATCAAGGATCTGGATGAAGTGCTCTGTCTTCCAAATCCGCACCCAGACTGGGATTATTAATCGCCAGGGTTAACAGCAAAATTTGTTAATCGAACTCATCATTGCACGCATTGGAATGATAACTATATTTTTGGACATTTCAGATTTTGAGAACAAATGGGAGTACGTCCATGCGACGAAGATATTTACCAGCTAGTCTAGTCATTATCGTTATTCTGTTGAATGCCTGTAGTTCACAGAAAGTTGGTGTATACGATGATTTGAATAAGGGCAAAATGGATAAATCATTTGATAAATACAGGGGGACTCCTTACAAGTGGGGTGGTACTGAACCTGGTCGAGGTGTGGATTGTTCAGGATTTACGTCTGGTGTATATCGAGATCAGGGGATCATCATTCCTCGAACCTCCCGCATGCAATACAGCGTTGGAGATGAAGTGTCCCGTGATGAGCTTCAATATGGAGATCTGATATTCTTTGATACTCTGGGTAAGGGTGTTAGTCATGTTGGCGTCTATACAAAGAGCCAAAAAATGATTCACGCCAGTTCCAGCACTGGGGTTACAGAAGTTCCCATGGATACAGACTACTGGATGAAGCGTTATATTGGGGCGCGACGACTCACCGGCTCAGATCTTCGCTCTGGAGAGGTTGGTGGGGAATTTCATTTGTTACCCAAGGCATATCCAATTCGAGTTCGCAGGCTCATAGATGTTCCCACCGCAGATGTTATTGATAATCGGTTTATCGGTCTGGATATTCAGAATGATGCCCTGGGAAATCTCCGGGTTGCCGGGGCGGTGAGTATCTGGAATCGCTGGGAGTTCGGGGCAGAGTTTCAAGTAAATCAATTTCTTGGTCACGATATGGATGATTTTGGATTTGAATTACCTTTCGTAAGCACCAAGTTTCGCATCTGGGAGCAGAAAGGGAAGATACTACCCTCACTGGCAATCGGCGCTGAAAGCAATAGCAGAAATTGGACGGTAACTACAGATACAAACTCCGTTGAAATCGTAGAAAACCGCTGGAGTCCACCTCGCAACGCCTATGTCGTAGCTTCATATAAATATGAGCGATTTAAAAAATTACACCTCGGTCGAGGGCGTGTAAGTGGTGGTATGGCCATGACTGATTTGTTTGCCTATCATGATACTTCAGCCCATTATGATGGAAATGAAGACACGTTTTTCTTTCTTGGGGTAGAACAACAAATCACTCGCAGACTCATGACAACCCTGGAATTTGACCATGTCTTTTTAAAAGATGTGGGAATGACCTGGAATATGGGTTTTCAGTTCGCCCTGAACAATTCATCCAGTATTGCCTATACCTGGAGAAATATTGGTGCCAAGGAACGCTCATTAGAGCGCGCTATGCAGTTTAGCTATATTCTTGAATACTAGATTGGAGTCTAAGAATGCCTTTTCGTTGGAGACCTGATGGAAAATTTATCAAGAACCTGCCAAACACACGCAGGATTATGCCCTTTCTCATGCATGGCAGGACTGAATCAACGGTCTACTATGAACAACATGTCGAAGTAGAAAAAGCCTGGAAATTTGTAGAGGATTTTCAAAAAGAAACCGGACTCAAAGCCAGCATTTTACATCTGATTATCTGGAGAACCGCTCAGATTTTTAAAGAACGCCCTGGCTTGAATAGGTTTGTAGCGGGGCGGCGTATTTTCCAGCGTGATGGGATTTGGATCAGTTTCTCTATGAAAAAAGAGATGAATGAAGACGCTCCCATCGTTGTGGTTAAAAAGAAAATCGATCCGGACTGGAGTTTTGAAGAGACAGTTCGATATATCCAGTCGGGTATTCAGAAGGGTCGTGAAGGCACCAAATCTGTTTCTGATAAAGAGATGGATCTGGTATTCCTATTTCCAACCTTTATGGTGAGTTTTTTCACGTGGTTACTTAAAACCCTAAATCATTTTGGATGGTTACCCCTGGGTATGATCAAGGCAGATGAATTGTTTGGCAGCCTGTTTATCGCCAATCTCGGTAGCATTGGGTTACAACCAGCTTATCACCATTTATACGAGTGGGGAGATATCCCCATTTTTATGGCCCTGGGAAGCAATGAACCCCGCATGGCTCTCGACGATCGAGGTCGTCCTGCTGTAAAAGATATGATGACGATTCGCTATAGCTTCGATGAGCGTATTAATGATGGTTTTTACAGTATCAAGGCACTGGAGTTATTAAAGAATTTAGTCGAAAATCCCGAGATGATTCTAGAAAAAGAGCCAGCAAAATCTCCCATTGACGAAACACTGGGGATCTAAAATTATATGAACGGAACGGGTGTTCTCACCCCGTACAATTACCTCTATAAAACCATGTTTTAGATTGCGTAAAAACAAATGTCTCTGAAACGAGGAGTGATTATGTCCAACCAGATACGCAAGACCATATTTGTTGTCCTGTTGGAGCTAGTGCTAGCTAGTATCAGTTTATTCAGATTAGGCCAGGTGTTTGATGGTGATTTATACAATTTGTACTATGGTTATTTCGGTGATATCCAGATTCCTTTCGGAGCCTACTTTTTATTGTCGATCAATGAAGAATCGATTCCATTTCTCAGATCCTGGCTGGTGAAATTCGGGATTGTTTTTCTGGTTATGGCAAGCTCAGAAGTTGCCCAGTTTTTTGGTATCGAATTATTTGGAGTGACTTTCGATCCTTATGATATCCTGGCCTATGGAATTGGAGCGAGCCTGGCTGCGATAGTGGACGTAAAGGTTTTTACCCGATACCTCAGCTTTTGGAAAGTAACTGATCATTCCTGATCAGAGAAAATAATTTCAATGAGTGACCACCGATTTCATCATATTTTTGCAGTGCTTCAAGCGCTCTTGGTGACCTTCCTCTGGTCAACTTCATTTATTATTATCAAATGGGGTCTGGCGGATATTCCGCCGATTACTTTTGCTGGATTGAGATACTTCCTGGCCTTCCTGTGTTTTCTACCTTTCATTTTCAAAAATAAATATATGGATGAAATCAAAGGGCTTAGCCCCAGGCAATGGAGTAAGCTGGTGCTGCTGGGTTTTGTTTTCTACACACTTACGCAGGGGACTCAATTCTTAGGGTTATCGCTACTTCCAGCCGTCAGTGTGAGTCTCATGCTAAATTTTACTCCAATCGTAGTCGCCATCATGGGCATAGTATTTATTAATGAAATACCAAGCCGTTTGCAGTGGTTCGGGGTAGCTATTTTTGTCATCGGGATCATCTTTTATTTCTTCCCGATTTCGTTCGAAGGAAATCAGGGACTGGGATTGATGGTCATGACCTTTGGTGTCGTTGCGAATTCTGGCGCAGGAATTCTGGGCAGAGATATTAATAGGCAACGGAATGTTAGCCCCATCGTGATCACCTTCATCAGTATGGGTGTTGGCTCAATCATATTGCTGATTTCTGGTTTTCTATATACAGGTATTCCCACGATAGGAACACAAAACTGGATTTATCTGATCTGGCTGGCGGTAATAAACACGGCTTTTGCATTTACATTATGGAATCATACTTTACGGTCAATCAATGCCATGGAATCAAGTGTTATCAACGGTACCATGTTGATACAGATTGCTTTTCTGGCCTGGTTTTTCCTCGATGAGAAGATTACCACGCAGGAAGGGATAGGAATGGGGATCGCTGCACTAGGGGCAACGCTGGTTCAGTTAAAGCGCAGTAAGGCTTAATTGATTCATGAAAATATGAGGCTATCATTACTGTCCCAACCGCTTCCATGGACATAATTGATTAATCCCACTTTTAACCATGCAACAACTACCAAGCACGAAACCTAAATTTATAATCTGTGAAGATCAGTGTTAATCTGTGGCAAAAGGGAAGTCATTTTGTAAGAAACTGGAGTAACATTGATGTAGAAGCATGAGTATTGTGGATTGGAGTTCTATTAACTACATTCGTCCACATACTCACGATGCTGAGATATTGGTTAAATGTTTTGAATGGTTTACAATCGTTAATTAAGAGAAGAATATACAGGATGGTTTGATGCAACATAGTAATTGGCAATGTCCCAAATGTAAAAACAATGAATATGAAACGGGCCAATTTGCAGCAACTGGTGGTGGATTTGCAAAAATCTTTGATGTCCAGAATAAAAAATTTACAACGGTTACTTGTGTAAACTGCAAGTTTACGGAAATTTATAAATCTAATACAAGTGATCTTGGTAATATCCTGGACTTCTTTACGAACTAGTCCGCCAATTTAAGTTTTACTTAATACTGGATATTTAAATAAATCTAATTGCTTGAGAGGAAAGCATGAGTCTAATAGATCTACTTGCCGCAGCGTTCACGATTGTACTGTTTATCATATTAGCTTATAAAATTTATAATAACACCAAACAGATGCGAGGCACTGCGAAGAAGTCTGGGAGTGGCAAAGCGGACGACATGATGCATGATTTTATGGATCAACCAGTATTGTGGGCCAAGCTATCCAAAGGTCTTGAAGCCAGCGGTCCAGATGAAGAGCTTAGTATGACCCTCATGGTTAATGCAGCATTCCAGGGTTTTGAGGCTCAGTGTGAAGAAGCTGATGCTGGAACGCTTGATGAGAGTGAAATTCTCGCATTAGAGGAAGGTGTTCATAGAATCTGTGCTATGCCGGGTGTGGCAAAGTATCTGGAAGACCTAAAACCGGATTTCTCGCAAAGGCTGCTAGCAATTATTGATCAAACCCCCTAGCCACTATTGTTTTATCAATCAACACAGTTTGTTCTAAAAAATTCATAACATATACAAATCGATCTATTCAAAACTTAAAACATCATGAGTATTGATTTAAGCAAAGTATTTGATCTCAATAAGAACATTTTTATTGAAGCCTGTGCCGGTGCCGGGAAGACCTGGCTACTTTCAAAACGCTACTCAGCTATCATGGATGATTACGCAAGGCAGCAACAACAGGATAATCTGCTTTCCAGAAAAGATGCTTCAAATATTCTGGTTATTACCTTCACTCGCAAAGCCGCGGCAGAAATGTCCGGACGCATTTATGAAGATTTGAACAAGCTGCTTAATAATGAAGCCCTGGACAATGTGGATGAGAATTTTGGTACAAATTTGCGTTCTGCCCCTCAGAAAATTAAAATGCATCTGCGTTCTACTTTTTCAAAAAATTCTATATCTACCATCGATTCATTTTGTGCTCAGATATTAAGGGAACAGGCAGAACGTCTGGATATCGATCCAGAATTCCGGATTCAAGATGAGGCTGACACGCAGCGCATGGAGCTGGAGACCTGGGAGAATTATCTGGGGGACTGCAGTCGCAACAATGATGAAGACTTAAGCATATTACTGGACCACCTCTCGGTTCGGCACATCAGTGAGTATATAAAAAAATTTCAATCCCATGCTCAGCTTATGACGGGGTGGCTGGAGCATCAGAGTAGTACCTCAACAGAAGCGCTTCAATCTGAATTCAAGAGGATGCATCCGCTTCCACCAGCCTTGCAAGAGATAGAACCTGCCCTGATTCAATTGGTGGATGGACTACCCGCTGCCAACGACATGCAGGATTCCAGCCACTCTCAATATTCGGATCTAAAAGATCTGCTGGAAATGTTAAGCAATCCCATTGAAGATGATTATCGCTATGGACAGGAATTATTGGAGTTTATCAGGCGCATTGCGCTAACCAAAAACCGCAGTAACTATTTAAAAAGCCCCAGAATTCCAGCTGCGATCTGGCCTGAGGATTTTAAAGATGAAATCAGAGTGCGCTTAAGAGCTTTCAAGGAGAGAGCTGAGCAGCTCTTCCCCTATGAAACCCTGATGCACGGTATCCCCAATCTATGGGACTTAGAAGCCTGTATTGTTAATCATCATCTCGCTAAATTCTTTCTGGGTTATTGGGCGGTTTTGAATCAACGTCTCAAACGCGAAGGTATCCTCAGCTTTAATGAGGTCATGCTAAAAACCAGAGAGATCCTGGAGGATGGGGCGGTAGCAACTCAATATGGTCAGCGCTACCAGCATATTCTCTTTGATGAGTTTCAAGACACCAATGACGTACGCTGGGATATTGTGCGGCTCATAGCAGAAGCTGGTCAGGGAGTCCTCCGTGATCAGGGACTCTTCATTGTAGGGGATACCAAGCAGTCCATATACCGATTTACCCAGGCAGATGTTCAGGTTATGAATCGTGTCCAATCCATTATTGATGATGGTGGTGGGTGGGTACTGACTGCAGACGAAACCTATCGTTCATCTCAAAAATATGTATCATCTGTGATTAATCCCTTGATCAGTACAGCTTTCCCAGGTGAAGATGATCGACAAAACCTTGAATTATACGAAACTATATTTCGTCCATCAAATGCAGCTAAAAGCATATCAAACACTGGCAAAAGGACAGAGTTAGCTCGTTGTACCTTGAATGTAGTACTGGATGATGAAGCCTCCAGGGGTCATGCAATTGATATTATTAAGACAGCTGACCTGACTCTCGATTGGCTCAAATGGATAAAAGTAAATGGGCTTGAGCCAGAGAGCGGACCTAGCATTGGAATCCTGCTTAGAGCCTTCACTCATATCCTGGACTATATCCGCATCTTCACCAGTAAAGGCATTGAGTTTGAAGTTTTGTCGAGTAAGGGATTGTTTGAGCAACAAGAGAGCTATGACATATACCACCTGATTAGCGTGCTGGTTAATCCTCTGGACGACCTGGCTCTGGTGGGTGTTTTGCGTAGCCCTTTCTTTGTGATGAAAGATGCTGAGATTCAGCGCCTAAAAGATGTAGCCCAAGATCGAAGTAGCTCGGGTTGGGTATGGAGCGGATTAAAACAGTTACATCCTGACATATGTGACACACTAAGAGACTGGCAGCAGGCCAGTGCCCGGGAACCACTGGATCGCCTCATTGAGAGGATTATTTCTGAGGATGAAAGACGTTTGAGTTGGATTTCTGAAACAGGTGGTGTACTGAGGCTGGCAAATCTGGATCGTATCACTAACAGCATTCATCAGCTTTCCCTTGATGGTCTGGGCATCCGCGAGATACATGAATATTTCAAATTCCAGATTCAGCATGGAGATGCTTCCCAGGCGGAACTCCCAGGGACCACCAGGGTTCAGATTCTTACCATTCACAAAGCCAAAGGGCTGGAATATCCTGTAGTGCTTTTACCGGGCATGCAAACACAAATCCCTTCTGACAGAAGTGGTGTATTTATTGGTCGTCATGATGGTGACTGGCAGGCCGGTATCACGCTGGACTCCAGAACTGCCAGCCACAAAACCTGGATGTATGAGCAGATTAAGGAACAGACCAGGGCTGAAGAGGAGGCCGAAGATAAAAGGTTGTTCTATGTTGCTGTGACCCGAGCGAAGTTTGGGGTTGGCTTTGTCGCTAAAATCAAGCCGGAAACAAGAGCCTCAGCCACGTCACGCTGGAGCCGTTATCTGCAACCGGTATTTGACCTTGAACTTGATAAAGACCTGGCGCTTAATGATCCCCTTGCCTTAAAACAGGAATGGCAGCAAAGATCGAGCAATGATGTGATTTATGATCTCACATCAGGATCTGATATTCTTCGCTCGGAAGCCGCTAAACCCGTCACTGTGGTCGCTGATATCAAGAGTATTGACCCTGTTATGGAGCCTTTGGTCTATAGCGAAATTTCTCCCCACACAATTATGACCTGGATGGATCAGCGCCATTATTCCGGCTCGGATGAACGGCAGGTCGGTGATGATTTAGGCTTGGAAACCTCAGCACTCACCTTTGGTCGCCTGCTGCATAGAGCAATGGAAATGGAATGGTTTATTCCTGAGAACCATATTGATGATATCAAACTATTCCTGGAGGATGAGGATGTTGTTGATCAGGCAGCACAGGAGCCCTTTCTTATTGATCTGAAGGATTGCCTGGAGACCTACCGTGGCAGCGACCTTTCTAATCGACTGGCCGCTTTGCCAGATGTCAACCGGTTACCAGAATTGCCTGTTTTCGGTTATCTAAGTAGCAATACACATGTGTTTAGGGTATCTGGTATCATCGATTTACTCTATCAATCTGAAGGTGAATGGGTTGTTCTCGATTACAAGACTGACAAAGAGTTACCTGACCGGGCTCAGTTGAAACAACACGCCTACTGGTATCAGATCCAGACCTACCTCTGGATGCTCAAGTCTTTATACGGGATACAGGCTCGTGGAGAATTGTACTTCAATCGGTTTGATACACTCATTCCCATCACTTTTGAGGAGGAAGCCTACTTTGCCGGTCTTACTCGTTATGACCATGGTCAAGGCTTAAGACCAACATTACCAGGTGCCCAGGATCTAAACCATAACCTGGTCGAAATTTTAAACCGTCAGGATGATCTGGCAGAAGTGCTCATCATAGAGCCGACAAAAAATAGTGGAGAGCTATTGGCTCAATCACTGGCCAGGCTTGGACTCAATCATCCCAGACTGCAAATCATGACTTTGGGTGAAGTTCGCAAAATGACTGAGCCAACTGGTCGACGACTAACACCCTATTTGACTCGCTTGGGTATAGCACAACTCTCCGGGAAACGAATGCAGTGGGGTGAAGTCAATCGCATGGCAGAGGCTTTCTATAAGGCAACAGGTGGTGAGTCTGTCGCGGATGGAAAACAGGAACTTTATGCTGAATTTTTGGGTTGGTGCGAGAGGCAAGCTATACAGACTCCTGGACAAAATGCTGACTTAAAACGTCTCTCGGCATCGACAAAAATTATCGTGAACTCAATTCATTCCACATCTCCTGCAGATTATGACTTTTTAAATGATCTTGCAGATAGTCATGACTTGATATTTTTCGATCCACTCAGGGATGGAAAAGCCAGCACTGGTTTTAACATGTCCATTGAGGACTGGATGTCACAGGAGGAAATGCCCTCCGATGATAAACGCCATTCCTACACACCCTGCTTTTCCATTTATGAGGAAGCGGTGCTGGTGGGTGCTCAAATCAGACAACTCATCAAGGATAATGTTGCACCAGCTGATATTCGTATAGCGGTATCTTCAATGGAGCGCTATGTCCCTGCTATCAAACGTGTCTTT
>JABIFG010000237.1 GCA_018650795.1 Fidelibacterota bacterium | reverse complement strand
GTCAATATTGACAATTACAAACTCACCGGATGCGTCCGTGGTGCCCCCCTGGTAGGTTTCTTTAATTGTAATGTTAGCTCCGATAAGTGGCTCACCGGTTTCAGCATCAGTTATCTTACCAAATATTTTACCTACATTACCCGCAAAAAGAATCTGAGGTAACATTACCATTATTAAAATACTGAAACAACAAAACACTCTTTTATTCATGATCTGTTTTGAGGCCATTCAATCACCAGATTTCTAGGTTTGATACTTTCAGATCCGATCATTACAAGTGATCGAATTCCCCAACTAAATATTCTCATTAATAATCTATCCTTATTTGGAATTCAATTTGTCTGGGAGCTACTTCATAACTATACCATTCCCAGACATTGGGTTCACCTGAGAAGAGATTTTTTGGTAACCTTTCCTCGAGTGGTAAATCGGCATTTTCATGATAATAACTAAGCTTGTCACTGTACAATAGGCGTAGGAATTTTGAATCTAGCAGGTTGGTGGCATCCAGGCTGAATATGGTATGTATATTGCCTAGTGAGACCCCTTTTGAAAGTTTTAAATTAAGCTGGTATAAACTAAACCACTTCATATTGTTTGGTTTAGTTGATAGATCACCGGTTGGGTGGTATGTATAAGGATCTCCGCTTCGCCACCAGAAATACAAATAAGCGTGCAGATCACTAAATGGGTGTAGCCCGGCGATTCCTGGACCACCTTCCTTTCCTAGATCATAACTGAGCCAGCCCTTAACTTTTTGATAGCCACTCCAGGTCTGTTTACTAGAGGAATATTCGATGGGTCTATCAATAAATTCTGAACCAGGTTCATTAAGCCTGCTATACCCAACCTCGCCATGAAAGGACCAGAAGATATCATAAGTCATTCCAGCATTAATGGGGCTATTCAATCTTGTTTCTAAAGAAGCCTCCATACCTCGAGTATCTGAATAACCTCCATTGCTTTTCATGGAAGCTTTGGTGGCAATGTATTCCCTCCCGAAAAGACCGGTGGAAACAGAGGCTATCTGCTCAGCATCTTTATAGTATCCAGTAAAATCGATTTTAACTTGCTTGTTGTAAACCAGATCCAGACCTAGTTCATACTGAACACTTTTTTCGTATCCCATGTCTGGATTTCCATAATACCCCTGCCATTCTTCCATATAGGTGATCTGTTCTGCAAAGGGATCCAAAGTTGTTTCCATATTGGTAGTATAATTTACAAAAGGGAATCCGAGCATTTTCGACCAGGAGGGTCTTTGATAAAAATGACCATATGAGAAATGTAATAGTGCGGTTTCACTAATGGGATGTGAAAGCCCCAATCTTGGTGAAATTTTGAGCTGTAGCTCAGTGGGAGTCGTTTCAGGTACACCAGGAAAGCCCATGGGCTGCCATGAGTTATGACCCGCTGTTGTCGTCTGGGATGCTGTTGGGTCAAACATATTATTCGAGGCTTCCCGATTTTGATCAAAATAGTCCAACCTGATACCACCATTCAATATTATGCCGGGAAATTCTGAAAGATTTTGGATATAGAAGTGGCCCTCATATGGCTGACCCTGAAACACATTATTCAAATTCCAACGACCACCACCTTCATGTGAGGCCATAAAATGTTCAAAGTCAATGTCAAATATTTTATATCCTGACCCCATCTTTAATTGGTGATTCTTTGTATATTGATTCGTGTAATCAAGCTTAATCTGATTAACTATACTTTCACTTAGATCCCAGGCATGGAAAAATCCTTGATCACGAAAAGTGGTTACCAGGAGATACGTATCATCTCGGCGTGACCACAGACTGTCAGGCACGACATCGTATCTATCTGATCGATCCATAGCATCGCTTAATTGGCTGATATTAATTTGCAAAAATGATTTCTGATTAAGAGATAATGTAGCATTAAGATAAATTTGGCTCCATTTCCTAAGTTCTGGAAAATGGTCATAGATCACACCCATAGGATTGTATTTGTTTTGATCGTATGGACCTGCAACTATTGTGGCACCAAGGTGCCGGTGTTCTTTGGAGCCCTCATAGGAGTCAAAATTAGAGTTGTTGCTGGCTATTAAATAACTGGCTCCCTCTGAATACCTGCTTTCTCCACCAGTAATGGCAGTTTCTTTCTCCCCGGTAAATCCGCCAATGCGAATTTGCAGCCGTTTGAAATAGTTGAAATTCAAGTATCCCTGGATATTTTTTTCGGTATTGTAAGGAATCGATTGTGGGAAAATACCCACCTCATTTTCAACGCGAGCTGACACAAGAAAATTTAAGCCTTTGATCACCGAACCGTAGAGGGTCGTTTCATAAAACCACTGATCTCGTTCAGCATAGTTCCCCAGGGTAGGATCGGGAGTACTCTGTTCTTGCCAGAGGGCAAGAAGCTCTTGAGGATCTCTCTCATGATGAGTACTAACTGGATTTTCTGATTGAGTTGTCCAATAATCTAAATCATAATTTGTAATATCGTAATTATCTCTGCTGTACATATTCCGGCCAAAGTGATATTTACCAGCCGGACGCATACGGGTAATAACCGAACCATGAATCCCCTGGGC
>JABIFG010000236.1 GCA_018650795.1 Fidelibacterota bacterium | reverse complement strand
CATTTTACCTGGTCCACCCAGACGATGTCCCACTGCAGCGAGGGGGAAATCAATAAAGAAGCGCTGCGCACCTGATCGTTCCATAAAGGCACCAAATATCACAAACAAGACTACATAGGTAGCCAGAACATTAGCCATCAATCCAAACACACCATCCTCCTTGTAAAAGATGGTGGTGCATAACTCAGGAAAGCTGGCACCTGGATGTGCGATGAGGTTGGGGAAATACACGCCATAGACCCCATAGACCAGTAGCAGACCAGCCAGAATAACGAAAATGGGTCCGATTACTCTACGGGCAACTTCTATCCCCAATAATACGCCTGCAACTGCAACTGTTTCATCCAGGTGTGTTTCAGCACCGGCCCGATAGTTCAGAGCTTCATAGTTGAAAATCCAATATGAGATACTGATGATGGAGAGCAGCATAAGGATATAGTCCAGGGTACGGAGGGATGGTTGGGGGGATTTGTACAACATAAAAACCAGGACGTAGGTTATGAACACATAAATGCCCCGATGAAATTCCGTAGCTGCAGGCGCCACAGTAGCAGCTAGGATATAGAAAAGAACCAGACCCACGGAAAGTGCCTTAAAAACAAATGTCTCTATTTTATTAAGATCCTGGATCACGCCGTTCCTATCGTTTTATCTATGTCTACTAGGATGGACATTTCGACAAGCTCAATGTCCAAGTCCCTGGAGGCTGAGCTCGTCGAAGCCTTTTGTCCTTTTGGCGAGGACCGGTCATTTCGATGAACTCAATGTCCTAATTTCGCGGCGGCGGTGCTTACTCAGCCAAGACTGGAATACTTATACCCATTTCCTGCCAGAATTTGAGGGCCCCGGGATGTATTGGCGTGACCACACCCTTGAGTCCTGTCTCGACTGACATGGATTTGGCTGAATTATGCACGGAAACTAAATAATCGAGGCCATCCTGATCGAACAGGGCGGTCAGTATCTGATGAACTACATCGTCAGGCACTTTGGAATTAGCTACAAGCAGGGCGCCATCCTGAAAGGAAGCGATGTCTTGTGTTTGTCCTTTATAGGTATTGGCAGGGACGGTCACTGCTGTGAAAAATGGATTATTTTTGAACAGGCCAACTGCTTCACCGGCTGTATACGTATCCAATAATCTGATATCGGCCTGCATGGCGACTTCCAATATGGAAGCGCTAGGGTATCCCGTAAATACCCAAAATGCATCGAGTTGACCATTTTGCATGGCGGTTGCTGCATTGCGATAGCCCAGGAACTCTCTATCCATTTGATCCCATATTCCCAAACTGCTAAAATAGATCTCGGCATTGGCCGCAGCGCCTGAGCCGGCGTTCCCTACCCCGACACGCTTGCCTGCCAAGTCAAGGGGTGAGTTAATCCCTTTCCCGGCTTTTACTACCAGCTGTGCAGGTGCGCCATAGAGGTAGGCCATCACTAAAACATTGTCATAGGTATTTTCATCATTTTTGAGAGAAGCATGTGCCCCGGCATATATGTGACCTGAATAGGCTACTGCAAAGTCAGCCTTCTGGGAGTTGACCAATCGAATATTCTCAATGGACCCACCGGATGAGCGGGCCAATAATTTTTGCCCCTGTTTTTGTCCGATGGTGGCGATGGCACTGGCATAGTATTGAAAAGTCCCACCAGACGGTCCCCCGGAAAAGGTGTATAAACCTTCTAGCTTCTTTTTTGTTGACCCAGAATCATCTGAACAACCCAACAATAGCAATGAAGTCAGGAGCAATACCAGGAAACACAATGTTTGGCTTAATCTTTTCATCATCACGACCACTCTCCCTATTCTTGTATACTGAATGATGTAAAGCTATTAGTCATGCCAGTTATATCAAGGAATAACTCCTTAATTGGGTGAGGAAAGTATGGATAATGGTGACCCCATAACACCCGAATGAATTCGGGTGTTATGGGGAGTCGAAGGGTAAGGCTGTCTTACTTAAAAGTAATCTGAGTAGTTAGCTCTATGTTTGTCCTGGAATAATCCAGACTTCCCTCTGTCTCCTGCGTAAAGTTCTATTAGAAATTAAATTTTTCCAAACAATCGTCCTCTATCAAACATAATTAGGCTAAAAAAGAGTAGATTTGATTTGAATCACTCCCAGCTAAAACAGGTGGATTTTCATACTGATGTAAGTATTCTGTGATATATTAACCGACATCACAAACTTGGGGTTACAAATTTTTATGTATAATCGACTGACAAGTAAATCCAAAACTGCCTTATTTCTGATTGCTGATGGAGGCATCATACTGGCCAGCCTGTTTGGGGCACTCCTGCTGAGATTTGATTTTATCATTCCTCCTCATTTTATTAGCGAATTTGCATATTTAATCCCCATTACATTGCTGACTAAATTTTCTCTCTTTTCACTTTATCATCTATATAAAGGAATGTTTCGATTTACCAGTCTGTGGGATATTGCCAATATTGTAAAAGCAAATACCATTGCATCTGTTATCATCATCCTTGGTTTTGGGTTTTTCCATGGTTTCGCAGGGTTCCCAAGATCTTTATTCTTAATTGATTTTGTATTATCCACTATGGCAGTCTCTTTAAGCAGGGTAGCCGTGAGAATATATTATTCGCATATTGTGTTCGACTCAAAACAGGTGCGGCATAATGGTGGGGAAAAACCAAAAGTAATCCGTTTAGTTCTCATTGGAGCTGGACGAACAGGTGAAAAAATTGCACGTGAGATTCTTACCACGCCGCATATTGGGTATCAAATCGTCGGTTTTCTTGATGATGATGTTCGCAAAAAAGGCGCGACTCTCCATGGTGTAAAAGTATTTGGGAAAATAGCAGATATTCAGAGTATTCCGTTCGATTTCGATGAATTTCTCATCACCGCACCTTCTGCATCAGGTCGTGAAATGAGGACCATTGTTGAAAAGTGCAAGAGCGCTGGAAAACCATACAAAACAGT
>JABIFG010000235.1 GCA_018650795.1 Fidelibacterota bacterium | reverse complement strand
TAAATCCACGGCAAGAATCGTTCAAACCGCTAAGTCCACTGGGGCTGTTATTGCGGGGCCGATTCCGCTGCCCACGAAGCGTTCTATCGTGACGGTATTGCGGTCCCCCCACGTGAATAAAAAATCACGTGAACAGTTTCAGACGAAGATTCATAAGCGTTTGGTCGATATACACAACTCGTCTGCAAAGACAGTTGATGCCTTGATGAAATTGGATTTACCCGCTGGTGTTGACATTGAGATTAAGGTGTAACATGAGAGGTTTAATCGGACAAAAATTGGGAATGACCCAGTTCTGGCGTGAAGACGGGAAGGTTATTCCAGTAACCGTCATTCAGGGCGGACCTTGTGTCATTACTCAGATCAAAACAGAAAAGCATGATGGATATTCATCTGTCCAGCTTGGGTATAAAGACAAAAAAGAGTCGCGTGAGACTCAGCCACAGATTGGACACTTCAAGAAGGCCAACACCACACCTAAGTATTTTGTTCACGAATTCCGCGATCTGGAAGTCGGTGACAAAAAAGAAGGTGATGCAGTTGATGTTGATATGTTTACTGTGGGTGACCAGGTTACCGTATCTGGTACAAGCAAGGGACGTGGATTTGCTGGAGTCATGAAACGCCACAATTTTCATGGTGGTCATGCATCGCACGGAAAATCAGATCAGCTTCGTGCTGGTGGTTCCATTGGAGCCAGCTCTGACCCAAGTCGTGTGTGGAAGGGCAAAAAGATGGCCGGACATTACGGCGCCAAAAGAGCCAGTATTCGTAATTTGGAAGTGGTAGCCGTTGATGTTGAAAATCATATCGTTATGGTAAAAGGCGCAGTTCCTGGACCCAATAATGGTTTTGTTGAGATGCTGGATCGGGGTTGATTATGAAATTAAAAGTGTATTCACCCGAAGGAAAAGCAACTCAGAAAAAAGTTGACGGTCTGGATTCTGTTTTCGGAATCGAACCTAATGAACATGTTGTTTATCTTGCTGTTAAAGCAGAATTAAATAACCTCCGTCAGGGATCTGTCAAGACCAAGAGTCGTGCAGAAGTCGCTGGTGGTGGTAAAAAACCTTGGAAGCAAAAGGGTGGTGGTCGTGCTCGCGCTGGATCAACCCGCTCTCCTATCTTTGTTGGTGGTGGACATACTTTCGCCATCTCTCCCAAGACCTACAATATGGCTTTGCCAAAGAAGGTGAAGCGTCTTGCACGTCGGAGTGTGCTTTCAGATAAGGCAAAATCGGATTCACTGTTTGTTGTGGATTCCTTCAAGTTTGATAAGCCAAGAACAAAAGATGTCATGGCCTTGTTGGATACTTTGAAAATTGCTGACAAAAAGCTACTTATTCTTACTTCAAGCTTTGATGAAGGTTTGATGCTGAGTGGTCGCAATTTGAAGAATGTGGCAATCATCGAGACAGCATTTGTTTCTGCCTATGATTTAATTGATAATGAAGCAATTCTCATGGACAAAGCGTCCATTGAGATTCTTAACGCCCAGTTGGCAGACTAGGAGAGATGAATATGAGTCAAGGTATTATTATTGAACCAATTCTCTCTGAGAAAAGTGCAGCCTTGCAGGAAAGTCAACGCAAGTATGCCTTTAAGGTTTTGAAGTCAGCCAACAAAATTGATATCAAGAAAATCGTCGAAAGCCGTTTTGATGTCAAAGTTGAAAAAGTTGCTACAATGAATATGAACGGAAAAGTCAAACGCTCAACCATGCGTAGTGGTGGCCGTGTCATTCGTACAGAAGGCCCTCGTGCTTCCTGGAAGAAGGCTGTGGTCACGCTTAAAGATGGTGAAGTCATAGATTTCTTCCGCGATGAGCAGGCGTAAGGTGGTTCAGAATGGCAGTTAAAACATATAAGCCAATTACCCCGGGACAACGTTTTAAAACAACGTCATCTTTTGAGGAAATTACAAGAACAGAACCTGAAAAAAGTCTGCTTGCACCTTTAAAGAAAACGGGTGGTCGCAATAACAACGGTCGCATCACATCACGTCGTCGTGGTGGTGGTCATCGTAGACATTACCGTATTATAGATTTTAAAAGAAATAAATTTGACATTCCGGCTCGTGTAGATTCAATAGAATATGACCCGAATCGTTCAGCAAATATTGCTTTGTTGGTATATGCTGATGGCGAGAAGCGTTATATCCTCGCTCCACATAAGCTGGTTGTTGGTACACAGATCATCTCTAGTGAAAATGCTCCTATTAAGGTTGGGAACAGTCTTTCACTTGAAAATATACCAGCTGGTTCCATTGTTCATAACATTGAAATGAAACCTGGTAAGGGTGGTCAAATATCAAGATCTGCCGGTGCTGGAGCGCAGATAATGGCTAAAGAGGGTGATTATGTTACCCTGAAGCTACCTAGTGGTGAAATGCGTATGATCCATAAGCGTTGTCATGCTACCCTGGGCGAAGTCGGAAACAAAGAGCATGAAAACATTTCTCTTGGTAAGGCTGGTCGCGCAAGGTGGATGGGTCGTCGTCCCAAAGTTCGTGGTGTTGCAATGAATCCTGTTGATCACCCAATGGGTGGTGGCGAAGGCCGCTCCTCTGGTGGTCGTCATCCTACCACACCTTGGGGAAAACCCACAAAGGGATATAAGACGCGTAAGAAGAACAAAGCGTCTAACAAATACATTGTCGCTCGTCGGAAGAAGAAATAAGGTCTGATATATTATGCCAAGATCTATTAAAAAAGGACCCTACATTGAGCCAAAGCTAATGGTAAAAGCAGAGGCTGCTCAGGAAAGTAAAAAGCGCGTCGTTATCAAAACATGGTCACGTCGCTCTATGATCGTACCTGAATTCGTGGGTTTGACATTTGCCGTACATAACGGAAAGAAATTTATTCCCGTTTATGTTTCAGAAAATATGGTTGGACACAAACTGGGTGAGTTCTCACCAACCCGAACTTATCGCGGTCATGGCGATAAAGCGAGAAGAGGTTAAGATATGGATGCTGTTGCTAAAGCCAGACATATCCATCAGTCTGCTCGTAAGGTTCGCCAGGTGTTAGACGAAGTACGTGGAAAACAGGTCGAGAATGCCATTAACAAATTGCATTTCACACCAAAAAAAGCTGCTAAGATTATAGAAAAAACGCTTCGCAGTGCCGTTGCCAATGCCATCAATCGTGAAGGCTCCGAAGTCGATGCAGACAAGCTCTTCATCAAAGAAGCCTTTTGTGATGAAGGTCCAACGATGCGTCGCTTTAGACCGCGCGCCATGGGACGAGCAACTATTATTAGAAAACGTACAAGTCACCTGACCATTGTGGTCGCAGAGAAAGAGTAGAGGAGACGTTTTGGGTCAAAAAACACATCCTGTCGGTTTTCGTCTAGGTTTTAATAAAACCTGGAGTTCAAACTGGTTTGACGAGAAGAATTTCGCAGATAAGCTGAATGAAGATATTCTTCTTCGAAAATATATTTATAAGCGTCTTGCTCACGCTGCTGTTGATAAAATTGATATTCATCGCACCAGTAAAAAGATCACCATTTCGATCTCAACTGCCCGTCCCGGTATTGTGATTGGTAGAAAGGGTGAAGAGGTTGATCGTCTACGTGAAGAAATTCGCAGACTTACTGGTCGTGAGATTCAGATTAATGTAAATGAAATCAAGCGTCCTGAATTAAGTGCTCGTCTGGTAGGTAGGAACATCGCCGACCAATTGGTAAAAAAGATTGCTTTCCGCCGTGCGGCTAAAAAAGCTATCCAATCTACCATGCGTATGGGTGCTGAAGGAATCAAGGTTACCGTCTCCGGTCGTCTTGGTGGCGCTGAAATGTCACGTACCGAGACCTTCCATGAAGGCCGTGTACCGCTGCATACCCTGCGTTCTGACATCGATTATGCTCTCGTTGAAGCTCACACAACTTATGGCGTCATTGGCGTGAAGGTGTGGATCTGTAACGGGGAAGCTGTCGGAATCGCCGGTTAAGGGAGATTAGATCATGTTAATGCCAAGAAAGGTTAAATACCGTCGGCATCATCGCGGAAGAAAACATGGTAATGCAGGCCGAGGTAATGAAGTTTCCTT
>JABIFG010000032.1 GCA_018650795.1 Fidelibacterota bacterium | reverse complement strand
TCGACACTTGAATGATGATTCGCTTGTACTCGTCTTCTCAATTCTCACCTGACGCACCACATGGGTACGCCTTCTCCCACAACGCTCACGACAACGGTCTTCAACCAATGCCGCTTGAGGGTGGTTTGAAGCCGGCCCCTGCAGGCAGACTTCGGAGGGCCTATCCTCCATCACTTCAGCAGCTTTTCATGCTGCACGGTTAGCTTCCTGCCGACCGATCCGCATTGCTACGGCACACACTTCTATCCTGACACAGGGGGGTAGTGATTACTGCTCAACCATAACATAACCAATTGATATAAATAGCATTACCGAGAGCGTTGGGCGACTTTTTTCACTTTATCCTTTGCAAAAGCTCTATTCTCGGACAGCCACCTAGGTCGCCGTTTAGGCCAGCTACTATATCTTGTGGTCAGGGTGTGGCTGCATGATTACCCACACTATTCGGGACGGAGCCAAATTTCTTTAGTTTTCGGTCAAGCACTAATTATCATCGACCAACATATCACCGAATGGCGTCTTTACTAATTTTTTACCCAATGGTATGGGGTTACCTTTATAAGTTTTCTCCTTCTCTTCTGAGATTTTATCAATCTTTTTCTCTATTTTAGGTGCCACTTTTCTCTGCTGTTTTTGCTTCTTTGAAGGTACAGCCTTCTGACTGATCAGTGTTAGCTCAGCCTCTGTTCCCATACATCTAATACCAATTTTTGGTAAAGAGCGCTTACATCTGCCTGACTTTAAGAAACGAACTCTGATTTTACGAGGCTGCACCGCAACAATTGCTACCTGGTTTTCACCGATCAATACTGACTCACCCTTACGCCACTGCAGTTTTTGTACAATTCCACTCCCCTGCTCCTCAATCAGAACACGACACTGATCTTGATTACACGCTGTGCCAACTAGTCGAACATTTTTCAGATTAAACCCAGTCTCTTTTTTTGCTATATTCCCCTTTTTAGGTGGCAGTTGCTTCGATAATGTTTGCCCCTTTTCTCCACGCATGGCGTCAAACACGTCTACTGATTCAGTGAACCCAGCAACAGCATCGGCAACAATAAATGAAGAAAGGCATGCAAACAGTAGTAGACCCCTCTTTACGGTATCTGCGATAATGGTCCGCATACAATAGATAATACTCTTGAAAAAATTATATATTTCAGTCACGTAATACATCCCATGTTTAACAAATCGACCTCTTTCCCATTATACTGTAACCTAGTAAATCGTGTTGAACAGCTGCTTTCATCAGAAAGCTATCCCACTGATCTATCATTGGTACTACCATCTCATCTCTTCTTCGCAACACCGGTTGAACTGCCACGCATACAAAAAAATCAGCTTCAACAAACACTACAACTTCAGCAGAGCCGTCTATTTCCAGGCATCAATACCCCTCTACAGGCTCAAGTTAAACCTTCTCCATCTATTGATAACTCAACAACTGAGCATACTCTTGATGAGCACCATGTGCTCTGGTTTTCTGCAGAAACTGCGAATAAAATTTACAAGCAAGGCTACAAAACTGGCCATAAAATCAAATTAATATTCCCTTTTTCTTTGTTGTACCTTAATAAAGATGAACCTATAGCACTGCTTGAGCATGGAGATTTTTTTTCCACCATCATTATCTGGAGTGGGTCAGAAATTGTATTATGGTCTAGTGTTGCACAAGCAGACCTCAAAAACTATGACTTCAATAAAGAGTGGGTATCACTTTTACAGTCAACAAAAGAGAGTTATACCATAAAAGAGATTGAAGAGCCCCATTCTCCCACCCCACTTTCATGCAGTAACTGCGCAACGGTGGAAAGCTATGGGTTCATACCACCGGACTATCAAGAGAAGAGAAAGCATCAAAAAAAGAGGTGGATGGTGTTAACCATTTCGACTACCGCCCTTACAATATTCATTCTCTCTTTATACCCCATTATTAACCAAATAAGCAGGCAAGAGCAGCTCAACCAAACATATAAAGAGTTAAAAAACAGCAGCTTAAAAGTTCAAAAAATAAGGGAAAATCACTATATTTTCAATAAACAGTATGCACCACTGTTAGAGATACCAACGGTTAAAATTAAAGAATTAATCTACTCTCTGGACAGCATTATTCCTGACAACACCCACCTTACACGTTTTCATTACAAACACGGCTCTATTGAGCTGGAGGGACAGGGACCTTCGCCAGACAAGTTGCTGGAACAGCTTGAATCATTTCCTGAGTTTCACTCTGCTGCACTCACCAAAGCGACTCAACAAGCCAGCAGAACACAACAAGACAACCGTTTTGGACTCCGCTTTGGGCTGATAAAAAACAAAATAAAGCCCTATATGGAAAAATTCTTGCCCTCAACACCCCACTAACACAAACAACCTATTTGCATGACTAACAGAGAAAAAAAGCTAATTTGGTATTCATTAATCATTCTGCTCGCATACCTTATACCATTTGAAGGGGTTCCAAAATTTGTCGCCTTTGAGCAGGAGATCAATAAGGAGAACTTAACGCTAGAAAAGAAGATAGCGAAGCTTAACCAGCTAATATCTGAACATGCCAAATGGAACCAGGTCAACCTTCAAAATATCGAAAAAAAGAAAACTCTAGACGCAACACTACTCTCAGGAACAACTCAAGATCTAATTGGTGCCCGACTTCAAGGTACTCTTCAAAAGCTTGCGGACCGGCACAACATCAAACTAACCTCGATAGCTCTCCCACAGTTCCATACCAGACAAGGCTGGCTATTCACCTCACAAACCATTCAATTCAGATCTTCCTCAAATAGACTATTACAATTTCTTAATGCCATAGATTCAAACCAGGTTAAACTGCTAATTACTGAAATCAACATTCGTGCTAATAAAAAAACATTAACCGGTTCATTTACAGTTATTGGATTTAGCAAAGATTAAAAAACAATGAAGCCATCACCCCACTCACTTAAGCTTAACAGCTCATTTCTATCAGAGATTTTCAGAGAGCATCAGATGGCTCCTACAGAAAATTTCCACGATACCCCAAAGGTTCTTTATGTTACCCCTCCCCCCCTCTACTATCGCCAGCTCATTCGGTTTACATTTGGTGCAGAAACACTATTTGAAGAGGCTAAACAGCACAAGGTAGAGCAGTTACTACAACACTGGTTTAACAAGTTAAGCCCTAACTTAAACACCCAAGAGGCAGATACTAACCATATCACTAACGAACAAGAGCTGAGAGACCTCGCATCAGAAGCTCCAATCATTCGTACTGTTAACCACCTATTTGAGCGCGCATGTAACCTGAAAGCCAGCGATATCCATTTTCAACCTGAAGAAAATGGCTTAAGTGTACGCACTAGAGTTGATGGGGTAATGACCACTATTGAGACAATTCCCTCATCTGCTCAGGCAGCTACCTTATCTAGACTAAAATTGATCGCCAACCTCAATATTGGAGAGAAACGAGTCCCCCAAGATGGTCGAATTCACTACCCTCTTGGTGAGCGACAACTTGACTTAAGGGTATCAACCCTTCCCGGCATTCATGGAGAGTCCATTGTCTTGCGCATACTCGATAGAAATGACCTCGATACACACTTAGGACAACTAGGCATCCCCGATGAGATTCTTAAACACTACATTCAGATCGTACAGCAACCACAGGGGATGATTTTGGTTACTGGCCCAACAGGTAGCGGTAAAACAACCACTCTTTATGCAACTCTTAAAAAAATAAACTCTGAAGAGAAAAAAACAATTACTATTGAGGACCCCATCGAGTATCAACTCGATGGAGTGTCCCAAGTTCAGGTCAACGAAAAAATAGGGATGGGTTTCGCATCTGGATTACGTTCAATTGTCAGACAGGACCCAGACATTATTATGGTTGGTGAAATTCGTGATCAGAAAACTGCAAAAATGGCTACAGAGTCTGCACTTACCGGACATCTTATTTTCTCCACCTTACATACTAATGATGCTGCAAGTGCTATTACTCGCCTTGAAGAGATGGGAATTGCCCCATACCTCCTCAGCTCGAGCCTATCTGCCATTGTAGCTCAAAGGTTAGCCCGCAAGGTTTGCACTCACTGCTGCCAACAGACTATGATTACTCATGAACAGCGTCTGTCCCTACAAATATCCTCAGAAGTGGCATTCAAAATTTCACATGGAACTGGCTGCGAACAGTGTAGAAATACAGGATATAATGGAAGAGTCGGCCTCTATGAGTTGCTTATGATCAGTGACTCTATTAAAGAGATCATTAGCAATGGCGGTGGTGCCAACGAAATCCACCAACAGGCACTACATGAGGGAATGCAAACTCTTCATCAGGACGGGATCAACAAGCTACGCAACCAGATGACTACCGTAGAAGAGCTACTTAGAGTCACCAAAATACATTGAGAATGTCATCCGATTTCAGCCATCACTCATGAATCACTATCAATTTAAGGCCGCAAATTCAAAAGGGGAGTTCATTGAGGAAAAGCTGCTAGCTGCCTCTAAAGAGGAGGCCCTTAAAATACTTGACAAAAGGGGGCTAACACCTCTCTCATTAAAAGAGTCCCACTCTCCTTTTCAACTCCGTTCAAGCATTAACCAGGCCGACCTTATTGAGTTCACGCGTGGCTTATCCACATTGATTGAGGCACACATTCCAATAGATCGTGCACTCTCAATTCTTGATAGCACCAGTAGTAAACATGAAGTCTCTGATCTAATCACCTCACTTCGCCGTAATATTAAGGAGGGGGACTCCCTAGAGAAGGCGATGCGACACCACCCCAAGCTATTCTCTCCCCTCTACCTCAGCATCATTCAAGCTGGTGAGGCAGCCGGCATACTGGAGCAACTACTCCCACAACTTGCCAATTTTCTCGAGCAGCGCGAGGCAAATCGCAAGGAGCTTATCTCAGCATTAACCTATCCAGCTATTTTATTGTCTGTAGGAGCGCTCTCTGTAGTCATGATGTTGCTCTATATTGTCCCACAGTTTTCTAGCCTGTTTGAAGGAGCAACACCACCTCCATCAGCAGCTCTATTACTTGAGTTGGGAGAGTGGATTCGCCAGTGGGGCTGGATTCTTTTATCTCTCCCTATCATCATCTATTTTTCATGGATGCAGGCCTCTCAATCTCATAGACTGCACCTTAAGCGGGACCAGTTCCTACTCAGCCTGCCACTCATCGGGAGTCTCCTGCAGGAGTCAGAAACCAGTCGATTCTGTCAAACCCTTAGCGTATTACTAAAAGCAGATATTGCACTACTCAGTGCTTTAGAGATCACCCACAGTTCACTTGGAAATTATTACCTGAAACAGGGGCTGGCAGATGCGATTAAACAGATTCGATCAGGAGAAGGACTAGGGAATGCAATTGCTCAGTCACAGGCTTTTCCTGCTATACTATCTCAGTTCATCACTGTAGGTGAAGAGAGCGGCAGTATTGCAGCGATCCTAACAACACTGTCAAAACAATTAGATAGAGGGGTAAAAACTCAGACATCCAGACTCATCTCTCTATTAGAGCCTATCACGATTCTAATCATAGGCACTGTTGTTGGCGGTATCGTAATTATCATGTTAAATGCCATCTTTAGTATTAATGACATTCAACTTTAAGAGTATTTTTTCAACCCTCCTTATCTTATGAGACCACTACCCCTTCTCCTACTTTCTCAGCTGATATTACTTTCTGGCTGTAGCCACTTACAAAGTTTTAAAATACCTGGCCAAGAGAACAGATCAACCGCTAACAGTACTATTGCCAATAAGACAGCTCCTCTACCCACGCTATCTCATGAGTCAGCCAGTTTTTACGCCTCCTCTACCCCTGCAGATACCCCTTCAAGCTCACGGATTGTACTCAGCAACAGAGGCAAGGTTCCTGATATAGCAACCACTCACAACACACCAGCTCCTTCAGCTATAAAATCCCGCCCAAAGCAAGATAATATCCATCTAGATTATGAGCAGGTAGATATTCAGGTAGTATTTGAAGAGATCGCGGACACTCTTGGCATCTCTCTGCTAATTGACCCATCGATTAACAAAAAAGTAACACTACGTACCGCAACGGATAGACCACTAACCACAGATAGTTTATGGCCTCTATTCCAAACCCTACTTGAACAGCACAACATTACACTAGATAAGCACGGTAACCTATACCAGTTAAGACAGGCCAAGCAATCTACCATCCAGAACATTCGCTCTAACCACAGCCTAGAACATAACCCAGAGCAGCCATCCCCCCCAGTAACTACTCAGATCACCCTTTTAAAGCATATCTCAACAAAATCTGCTATTGATGTAATTCAAGCACTCGTTCTGCCTGAAGGCAAAGTGGTTACACTGCCCAACCTGAATAGCTTAGCCATAACCTCTTCACCCAGCCGAATCAAACAAGTTAACCATATATTAAGTATCATCGATGCAAACCCATTCATTCATATGGGTACCCATCTCTATAATTTACACCATGCTCAGGCCAAAGATGTCGCAAAAGATCTATCAAAAATAGTTCAAACTATTGAAGGAAAAGAGAGTCCTGTCACAATCCTCCCATTAGATAGAATCAATGCCATACTGGCAGTTACTCCACCAGAATACCGTATTCGAGAAATCACGCAGTGGGTCGATATTCTGGATAGCAAGGAGGGCGAATCTAACGAGCAGGTATTCATCTATAAGGTCAAAAACCTTGATGCCACCAACCTAGCACACACACTACAGCAGGCCTACTCTAGACCATCAACACAGAATAATACCATCTCCCTCCCTATTCAAAAAAACAGCAAAACCAAGAAGAGTAAAACAGCCCCCATACTGCGAAAAAAGCAGGGCAGTACCGCTAACCTAGAGATTACAATTACCGCAGACAAGGGGACCAATTCACTGCTCATTCGCACATCTCCAAGGGACTACCAGCACCTGCTTCAGACTATTTATGCCCTTGATACAGTCCCAAAAGAGGTAATGATCAACATTTTGATCGCAGAAGTTTCACTCTCTGGTCAGCATGAGTATGGTATTGACTGGGAGCATTTAACCGCTTCTAGAGGTAGTTGGGGTTTCCAATCGATTGCAGATATCCCTCACGGTGGATTGCTCAGCTTTGCAAATGGCGCACTAGGCATTGAAAAGAAGGGGGGCAATTTTACCGCTATTCTCAAGCTACTCCAAAGCAACACTAAACTAACCGTCCTATCCAGACCATCACTACTGGTGCGTAATAATCAGGAAGCGAGCATCAATGTTGGCACAGAAGAGCCTGTAATCAGTAACTCCAGACAAAGCTCTGTCACCGCCTCAGGTACAACGTATGACTATGATGTTCAATACAGAAACACTGGCATCATCTTAAACGTAATTCCTCATATCAATGATGACGGCATGATCAACATCGACATTGATCAGGAGGTTTCAAAAGTAGGCGCCACTCGAACTTTTGGCAACGGCACCTCATCCAACTCTGAATACCCCTCCTTCACAACACGACATGTCAAAACATCCGCCGTCGTAAAAGATGGAAATGCCATTATTCTCGGTGGAATCATGGAGAGCGAATCCAGCGACAACAATGATGGCATACCTCAATTAATGGAAATCCCACTCATCGGAAGCCTATTCTCTAACAATACTGAGCAGAGTGCCCATAAAGAGCTGGTTATTATCATCGTTCCTGAGATCATATCCCCAGAATCTAATAACCAAATCTATAATACTCTATTCATAAAGCGTATGCAGTCTCTACGAGAGGCACTGCAGGTTCCACCTCACCAAGAGGTATTTGATATCCTTAAGCAGCATAACCCCATATGAAGACATCAACCACACCTCCTAGACACCTCCCAGTACAACAGGGGTTCACACTCATAGAGCTATTGATTGTAATGTCGATTATAGGCATCTTGGCAACTCTTGTAGGCCCTAAACTCTTTGACAAGGTTGGCAGCTCAAAAGTTAAAGCCGCTCAAGCACAAATCAGCATGTTAGAGTCTGCACTAGATAGCTACCGGCTTGATATTGGTCTGTATCCACCCACTCTTGAAGGACTTCGTTCAAATATAGATCAACATCCACTCTGGAGCGGTCCTTACATTAGAAAAGCAGTCCCCAAAGATCCCTGGGGGGAGAGCTACCATTACCAACTTCCCGGAACACATAACAATGACTTAAACCTATATTCACTAGGGGCTGATGGCAACAATGGTGGAACTGGAGAGAACCAAGACATTGCCAATTGGTAGACACCCTAAAGGTATCAGCGGATTTACCCTGCTAGAGTTATTGATTGTTACAACCTTATTGGCGGCTCTGTCCACACTGGTGGTAAACCGAATAGGATCTGGTGAAAGCAGGGAGTTACAGAGCCAAATACGTAGCATTGTTAGCTCACTGAAACAGGCGCGTAGAAAAGCTGTTATCTCTGGTAAAACCATTACTTACAGAAACTCCGAGATAGCCCCAGCAGTATCTATCGATTTTTTCCCGATGGGCGGCAGCAGTGGCGCAACAATACACTTATCTCACAAAACAAAATCTGCAGTTATCTTTGTAGACACAATAACGGGCCAGATCAACCACCACTTTAATAAGACAAGTCCATAAATGAAAAAACAGCGAGGCTACACGTTATTAGAAGTTTTGATTTCAATGGCCATTGTCTCTATTGCACTTACCACAATTCTTTCTGCAATGGGGGAGAGCCAGCGGCTCGCATTCAGTGCCTCAAAGGCGATCACAAAAACATTGGAGCTTCGTGCAAAAGTCAACTCCGAGCTATTAGACAGGCATTTTTCTACTGCAAGCGAAACCACCTCTACAATGCAGTTCAGTGATGAGAATATAGATTTATCTAACAACCTTTTACCCTTTCACCTAGTACATTACCAAATTATTGATAACCAAAAGATCATTCACACCGAAGGGGTACACTGGAAAATAAAATCTGATAGAGCCATCCCATGAATAGCCGCTTTATACAGAGAGCATCTTCTGGGTTTACCCTACTTGAACTTCTGCTCTCACTCTCTCTCTCTACACTTGTACTGGTTCTGCTCAGTAATGGCATGAATCAAGTGGTCAAGAGATGGTCTACAGAGGAGAGTCAATTAGAGGATAAAATCGATCATAGCCTTGTTTTACTTCAGATCGAGCAGTCCATACATGCATCCTTCCCACATCAGATAGAAAGTAAACAGCATAAACCAACCACCTATTTTTCCGGCACTCATAATGAACTGCGCTGGGTATCAACACTCTCTCCAGGAAGAGAGCCACAGCTATCTGCCTGGCGGCTATTTACCCTACCATCAAGCGAGCCACATAGGCGTCCCTACAGCCTTCACCTTTCAACCATACCTGCACTCACTGGGCCACTGGACCAGCGGCTAGCTGAGAACAGTAAAAAATCACCCCCTCTTATCTACTTTCACACGATTCAGATCGAGTATCTAATACCCTCTGAACGAATCTCACCAACCCGCAACAAACCGATCGAGCCTCAGTGGAAACCCGCGTTCTCTGCAGATGCCACAACAGCCAAACTCCCTTTCGCAGTGCGCATCTCCTTAACAGGGATTCACCGCAGCGCCCCCTTACTGACTACCCAACTTATTATACCTATTGGCATCACCTCCTGATTATGATCAAAAATTCTGTAGGGTCCATACTCATCACTACACTTTGGATCATTACTATTACTGCATTAATTGGTGGAACAATTGCACATGAAATTCGACTCAGCAGCAAAGCGGTCTATCAGATTAAACAACACCCTCAACAAATTGCAGATATTGCTACTGCACTGGCCATGGCCGAGAGCCACTTAATCAATACACAAGCAGTCAACCATCCCAAAACACCTGGCCAGAACAGAAAGAACCGCCTCTATGATGGAACACCATTAAACATTAATTACACAGCAATTCCCATGCAGGCCTATATCTTTAGCCACGCTGGAAAGATCAACATCAACCGAATAAAACGCTCACAGCTAAAATCCATACTCACCAAAGTGGCCATTGACAGGGGCATTAGCCCTCCTCTAAGTGAGCTATTGGATAGCTGGGAAGACTGGAAAGATAAAGATGAGCTGAAACGCCTTAATGGTGCGGAAAGCGCCTACTACCAACAGAATAATCCTCCATACTTCTCCAGAAATAGTTACTTTCAAACACCGGAAGAACTTCTGCTGGTAAAGGGGTTTGATCAACTGTTTACTGCAGAGTCCCTTAATACCTCATTCACCACCTGGGGAAGGCAACAAAAAATAAACCTAAACTACACGCAGCTAGAGACACTCCTTCTCTTGCCAGGAATTCAGCCTGAAACTGCAAAACAGATTATTATTGAGCGATCTAATAAGCGTTTTCGCTCTTTTCAGTCACTCAATAGCATATTACCATCACAGTCTCTAAAACAGCTGCGCAGCTGGATCAGCTTCAATAACAGCCCCTACTTTACAATCTCTATTATTGCGTCAACAGCCACAGATCAATTGAATATAGGGAGCCAGGAAATAGTCTCAGCATATAGTACTGTCGTGAGACTCAATGGGAAAAAACAGCTGCCAAGCAGATTATGGGTTTCCCCACACCATCGACTGCCTATACTTTCAGCTTCTCAAGCTCTCTTGAATAACCACTACAAGCCTACTTTGGTTACTCGACAGTAAACTCAATGGGACCAACCGTCACCCCCGAAAGAGAGGTGCCATCTTCAAGGACAGCATCATCTTGGAACGCAATGGAAAAGCTATATTGCCCCCCACTGCTCAGCTGAAATGTTTGACCATACAGTGTAATCGGAACAATATCCAAAGAGAGCGTCATTCCATCTGATGACTCTATCGGGCTCACCAAAGATGCCTCGCTCTCTCCTACCTTGTAGGTCACTGTCATTCCATCATCGGGTAGATAGAGCTGCGCCATCCGCTCACCGGATGAATCCGCCGGATTCAAGGTTGCGGTTTTTCCACTCGACAAGCTCTTAACCACAATTTGACTCTTTGCAAGAAGAGAGGTTGCATTTCCCACAGGCTGGCTAAAAACAATCGAAAAACGTGGTGTTATTGATACGGTATCCCCATTTTTTGGTGTCACATCCTCAATAAGTGAGGATGGGGTAACAGAGTCATCCTGATAGACTACTGAAGTTTCTGCTACTAAACCAATAATCGCATTTTCGGCAGTTACCATCATCCCTGCATGACTCAGTGCTGCATAGATTTTATATTCACCAAACTGGGCCGGCTGTTCAAATGTATGAGAGAAGAAGTTGACAGGGCCAACGTTAACGGGGCTCCACCCATTGATCCAGGCGTTAGGTTGTGTCGAGAAGTCTGGAAAAAAAAAGAGCTGGCTAGATCCAGGAGCCATCGCAGCCACATAAACATCAACAGGAGATGACAGCGTTGTAGCATCTTGCTCATACTTTATCGAGAAATCAACCGTGCTACCTGTATTCACTTCCAGTTGGCTACTGCTCAAAACAATCCCCGCCAATATATTTGTAGAGAAGAGAGCTCCCCCTATCGACAGCAAAACACCCTTGAATCGTGACAAATTTCTATCCATCAAAATATTTTTCCTTAAATTACAGCTCAAATAGAATCGCCCACAATACAAAACTGTATTGTGGGCGATTCGGATGATTCAGCAACCAATCTGTGCTAAACCGCTATTAGTAACAACTACTCCACCCCATATACAACCTGAACACCGGAGTTACTGATGATTTCATAATCTGTAACTCCATCACCATTGGCATCAGTTGGACGGTAGGCCACCCCAGAAGCATCTCTGTTGCTATCCAGATAGGATTGAGCATCTGTTGACATGGGCAGAACAAAATAGGCCGGTTTGAAAGAGGCATTCCCTACAGACATCACACCGGTACTGGTATCTGTACTCACGCCAAGCCCTAATCCACCCAATGAGTCAAACACTGTTGTGTCTGCAACAAGCGGTAGAATCTTTTGGCTGCTCCCATCCGGGTAATTTACTGTATAAACATAAGCAGGATCACTTGGTTCTCCCGTAGGCGCCTCAAACTCAACGCTACCGCCGGTACTACCCTGACCATCTGACTCTGTAATACCAAAGTCAAAGCGCCCAGCAAAGGAGTTCCCATCCGCAGTGGAAAGACTTACTTTACCATTACTTTCAATCGCAACATCACTCAAGCCAGTATCGACCAAAGCAGATGAGAAGGCCACTGGGTCTGCAGGTGCAGGCACTACTGTGATGGCTATACCATTAGAGACAGAAAGAATAGATCCATCCGGGAGTGCTCGAATGCCTTCTGGAACAGAATCAGGCACCAACTTTACCTCTGCTACATTAACAGGAAATGTCGTCTCTCCTATCACAACACTGACCACACCGGTGCTCTCATCAGCCGTTACTGTACCGCTAGAAAAGCCCTCTGAAACACTACTGCTCAATACCGCCTCTACCGTCAACTCAGCTCCAGATTCATCTGCAACCACCGCTTTCTTTGGATCCACATTTTTTGGCAGCGCAGCAGCAATAGATACTCTGTCCTCAGCACTTACATCAGCAAGTACCGCATCTACCGCAGCAAGCTTTTCTGTATCACCAATCTGAGTACCTGCAGTCAGATCAACTGCAACTGAGTCAATCACCGCTTGAAGTAGAGCAACGTTATCAGACAGGAGCGCTTTTACCGCCTCTGTATCACTCGCATCTGTTACCGTAACTCCTTGGCTTGCAGCAAGAGCATCCAGTGCTTTTTCACTCGCCTTATTCGCCAAATTTTTAGCTTCTGTTACCGTACTTGCATCTAGCACTGCACCGCCAGAGACAATTGCTGTAAAGATTTCGCCCACATCTGACATCATGTTCTGTGCCGCTGTGGACGATGCATCATCTACATCAGTCGCATCCAGTGTTGATGCCAGTGAGTCAACAATACTCGATACCTCGGCCTCCATTGCCTCTGCTGCCGCCAAGGCCATCGTTGCGTCATCAGTCGCTGCAGCTGCGGTAAGCACACTAGAGATCAAGTCTTTTGCATTATCAAGCACTGCTGCTGTATCAGAAACATCAGTCTGACCAGAGAGTGCTGCCGTCATGGAGTCACCAATATTATCGACCAAGCCCGCCATCTTACTCGCTTGATCGGCGGAATCACTGTTTGCCAATACAGCAGCAACACCTGCTCCAAGCGTATCTGACATGGAAGAGATTAAGGTGGCAGACTCTGAAGCATCTGCAGTCGCCATCACCTCATCCATGCTATCCAGTACCGTATCGACCGTATCAATCACGGCAGTCAGCTGTTCGGTAGTAGCGGCATTGTCTCCAGTTTGATTGACAACAGCATTGATGGTATCCCCTACAGAGGCCAGTACATTGCTCGTGGCATCCGCATCTACATCGCCACCACTTGCAGCCACTGTCGCTAGAGTGGACATAACATCCTCTGTAGCACTCACTGCAGAAACGGCTGCAGCGGCATCCGCGTCGCCACTGGCTAACTGTGATGCAACATCACTCAGTGCAGAAGTTGTAGTAGATGCCGCATCGGTGAGTGCATCTACAGCAGCACTCAGCGCATCAGCATCATCGAGATTACTTATGTCGATATTTGAAACTGCATCAGATATTGACGTGTTTGCGTCTGTGGTCGGAGTAGTTGGAGCTGGATTTCCACCACTGACCACAGCAAAAGCGCCCCCATCTGTAATCGAAATATAGGAGCTATTTCCATTTAATTCGACCGAAATATCCTCGCCAGTAATACTCCCAGTAACATCACTTAAAGTTAATTTCTTATCCGCAAAGCTGTTAATAGAATCCATCATATTACTAATGCTAGCTGCCCTTTGTGTAGCATTATTATTAGCGGTATCAGCCTTGACTAACACGGTATTGATCTTATTTAAACTATCTGCCTCTGAAGGAGTCTGGTTAAGCCGTACTGCCTCATCAAAATTTGCACGAATAAAGCTACTTGACTCAAAGCTTCCTGATGTAGGAGTAATGGTGAGACTGGTAAGTTCGGGATTAGCGCTTTGCTGTGTAGTAGTCAGCCCATTAACCTCTGCCACAATTGCAATTGTTCCTACATTCAATCCAGCCGGCGTAGTAAAGTCTTCGAAACTCAAAACAAATTCAACAGGAGTTCCACTGCTAATCGTTGCTGACAGGCTCATCGTTATCGTCTGCCCGGATATTGTAGCCAAACTCCTTAAATTTCCTTTTGTAACCGCAAAATTAGCCGATAGCCCAGAAGAGGATACGGCTATCTTATTCACTACAGAAGTTGCATCAATGCCTGCAGCCAATGTTATTGCAATAGTTGGGGTGGTACCATATGTGATACCCACACTAGTCACCACACTCTCTATAGCAGTTGCTGCAGTATCACTTGTTGGCTGAAATGCTATTGCAACCGCACCAGAACCATTCCATGTATTGCCATCGGCATCTTGAACGGCGGTCCCATCTATCGACCCTGTCGCATAGTATGTGTTGCCTGATCTAGCATTATAACTAGATAAGCTAACATTATTACCAAATCCAAGTTGAATGTAGCTATCTTCAGCAGCAACACTTATCGGCAGCATAAGAGGTGACGCTATCAAAGCAGCCTCAATAGACCTTCTTAATATACTCTTTTTTAACATCAAATTAATCCTCTATAGAAACTATAAAACATAGGCAAGCACTTGAACGCTGGTACGCTGGTACGCTGGTACGCTGGTACGCTGGTACGCTGGTACGCTGGTACGCTGGTACGCTGGTACACTAACTTACCTCCTATTATCACATATTCATCACAAGCAAACAGCAATAAAATCATATATTACCAAATATTACAAACAACACTCATCGGGCGCATAGCGTACTTTACAGCGCCCCCACTGAAGATAGCGCCGCTATCGTCAACGAAAGCTGATACAGCGTCTCAGAGATACCGCTTACTTTTGTCCAGAATGACTCCTCTCCTACAGCCAGCGGCACAACAATGGTATCTTCACTAGATAACGCCTGTACACCAAACCACGACTCTCTTGTTTTCCCCATCAACGAACCACCACCATCTGGAGAGATAGCGATACCATTTGCCTTAATGACATACACCTTATCCAGATCAGCTTTACCGGTCTCGCCTCCACTGGACTGGATATAGTCATCCACATTCATGCCTTCTCGATACATATGAGATGAGGGTAAAAATACCTCACCCACCACGGTAACTGTATCTGTTTTTCTGGGAAGAATCAGCTTATCCCCCCCCATTAAGGGGACATCCGCCTCTACGCCCTGCATAATTCCCTGTAGAGGAATGCTCAGTCGCCCCAACACCTCCGTATCTCTCAGCTTTTGAATAAGCTGTTTGGCGGCCGCCAGTTCCCCTGATTCCATTTTACTTTCATCTGCGCCACTTACAGCGGAGGAGAGCAGCTCTCTCTCCATCTGATCAGCGGCATCCAGAAACTGCCTCTTCTCTCTTTTTCTGATCGCATCTCTACTAAAAACCGCCCCTTCCAGAAATGCCTCTGAGGTTGCGCCTCCAGCACGCTCTAACAACTGAGTTAACGTTTCTGAACGTGAAAGTACGTAGCTCCCCGGGAATGTGACCTCTCCCTCAAGGGTGACTACTCTACTCTCTTGCCAGAGCGGTATAGGCCTTATATGAACCAGATCAAACGAGTGCAGTTCAGTTGATCCGCTCTCCAGCGTACTGTTTTTGCTGCTCAGTGCTATGACTTTATGTGATGTTTCACGATAGCCGCCATCCAACACCTCTCTCTTTATCAGCTCTGCACTTGCTGAATAGGCCTCTTCTCTCATTCCACCAGCAGCCTGCAATAGCTCTTTAACCGTCATTCCCGGACTCAACGGATACTGTCCTGGAAATTTCACCATTCCCGTGACCTCAACCACAGGTGCATTGTGTTCTCTGGTTGCCTGCTCTTTAAGCTCAAGCACCAGTATCTCTACAGGCTCCATCCTACGCTCACCATGCTTAAGGATTATAAGTTCATCCTCTGGTTTTAGTCGCTGCTGTAGACCATTCTCATCTTTTAATGATACCGGTAGCACCTCTATATGACGCTCAATTCCGCTCACTCTTCTGATGAGCGCATAATTTGCATCTGCACCAGGAAGCAACCCTAGTGAGGCACTTAATAACGCCTTGACATCCATCCCCTCTTCAAATGGATATCCCCCCTCAAAACGGACGTGCCCCGTGACCTTGACCACATTCGCCATCTCACCAAAGCGAGATTCACTATAGATGGTATCAACAACCTCATCTAAAATTTTCGCCCTATCTTCATGAACAGGCAAAATGATGATCTGGTCTCTGGGGTGTAACTCTATATTCTCTTTAGATTGAGTATTCCTTATAACAGAGGCTAGATTAGCTGACTCTACTGCGGTTTTCTCACCCATTTTAGGCTCATGAATAACGATACAGTACTGCACATCAGCCGCTTCCAGAAGGTTGTACTCATCCTCAATCAGGTCACTTAACCGCATTCCTTGGGACCACTGACGAGCACCGGGGCGCTGCACCTCCCCTTTAAGATGAACGACACGTTCCATCCTCTCCAGCACGGCATCAACATGTATAACATCTCCAGCCTGTACGGCCTGGCCTAACCCCAACTTTTTCTGCAGGTTAATGTTTTGCAAAGATCGTTTGCCATTTCCTCCAATTCGCTCAATTTGTGAAGATAGCTTATAGGCGGTTGGTAGCAGGCCTCCCGCCAGCTGAAGCAGCTCTTGAACACTCTTCTCACCCTTTACTTCATACAGCGCGGGGCGATAGACAGCACCACTTACACCCACCATTTTCTGTACTGTCGGAACAAAAATCACATCCCCCGGTTGGACTCGGGTATCTTGGCTGGTATCGCCACGCAGTAGCAGATCATAAAGGTCCAGCGTGGTTACTACCTCCCCCCTTCGCTTCAACTGTACATTACGCAACGATCCAATTTTTGTGATCCCCCCACTGACAAACAGTGCATTTGTCATCGTCGAAAGTGCGCTCACCATATAGGAACCCGGCTGCTGCACATCTCCAAGAATAAAAACACGAATAGAGCGAAGCTTTCCCATAGTGATACTCGCCTGCACACCAATCATCTGTTGTGCAATACGTTCATTAAGGCTTCTTTTTAAGTAACTATTCAGAGGTGTTAACGGAAAATAACCCTTGACAGGGTTTTTCAGTAAAAACGTGATTTTCACCCTACTCCCGCACCTCTTGCTTATACTGTTCTCAGTCGCCCATAAACTGCCTGCACAGGCTATCATTTGAT
>JABIFG010000234.1 GCA_018650795.1 Fidelibacterota bacterium | reverse complement strand
TATATAAAATTTTAAGAAAGTCCTAACGGATCTTTTTCTTTTGACGGTTGGAGCGTAAACGCTTCTTGCGTTTATGTGTTGCGATCTTACGCCGTTTCCGTTTTTTTCCACAAGGCATGTAGCTTCTCCTCTTTCAATGCGCGGCGAATATAAGAGTCCAACCATAGTCCACAAAGTAATTTATCGAAGTAATATTTTACTATTCTCTGGCCATGAGTGACACATTGACACGATCTCGGAGCAAGCGAGAGGGCTTAAACACAGGTACGTAGCGTGCTGGTAAATTGACAGCCTCACCGGTTCCAGGATTCCTGGCTTGTTTAGGAGCTCGTTTCTTTACTCCGAAACTTCCAAATTTTCTAAACTCTACACGTCGACCATCGACCATTGATTCAGCCAGGGTTGTGAGAAAAGCATCTATCACAGCCTCCGTCTCAACTTTAGTTAACCCGGTTCCACCCGAAATGATATCCACCATATCTGCTTTGGTCATGCTAGTCTCCTTTGTTAATAGGGGATACGATATTGCAATTTTATACTAGAGGATGATTCCCAGCCAGGCAGGGCTGAGCTTACATCATCTTTTAGAATTGTCCACCATGATCTACGTGGTTCCAAGGGGTACTGAAGCTGGCTATTTAGCGGAATACCCACCTTAAGGCAGAGGGCCTCTCTGGTATCTTCAAAAGTTCCCAGAGCATCAACCAAGCCAGCATGATATGCCTGTCTACCCGTAAACACTCTTCCATTCCCCAGACTTTGCATATTGATCTCGTCAATACCCCGCTCTAGAGATACAACTTCAGTAAATTGTTCATATACATCATCAATAATACTCTGAAAGTAAGTCTGCTCAGCAGCATTCATTTCCCGAAAAGGAGATCCTGCATCTTTAAATTCCTGAGACTTCACGGTCCGCATGCCAACACCCACCTTTTCCATCAGGTCAGAATAAATCGGAAACTGCATAATTACGCCAATACTACCAGTAAGCGTGCCGTCGTTGGCAAAGATACTGTCAGCACCCAAAGCGGCATAATATCCACCCGAGGCGGCCACACTGGACATACTGACGAAAATGGGCTTGTCACTGTTATCACGGATTTTCTTAATAGCGTGATACAACTCCTGAGAGGGCGCGACCTGACCACCAGGAGAATTTATGGGGATAAGAATTCCTGCTATACGATCATTCCCTGCAAATTTTTTAAGCGATGAAACCCACTTACGGGAGCTGCTGATTTCTCCCTCCAGAGGTAACACAGCAATACGCTTGGCATTGTCAAACCACTTGCCCCCACTCTCCTTTCGAGAAACCATAAAAAGCGTGAGAGCGAGAACTGCAATGACGATTACACCATAGATGCGATTCTTCTTTTTATACTGATTATCCATTATTTTTCTTTGTATATATTGTCAATTTTTGTCCGGGGTAAATATGCTGCCCATATCTCAGACCGTTCCAGTGTCTGATCCTTTTCGCACTGGTATTGAAATTTTCTGCAATTTGACCCAGCGTATCACCTTTTTTTACGGTATATGTCTTTTTCGCATAATCAGTTGCAGGAGGTGAAGATTTGGTCCCAGTCGTTTTAGTTGATGTAGAAGCATAATTTTTGGGAGCAGGAATCACCAGTTTTTGACCTACTGATAAGCGGTTTCGATTTTTAATCCGATTTGCCTGCACAAGTTTCGTCAACGAGACATTATACTTTCTGGCGATAACGGATAGGGTCTCACCGCGACGGACATAATGCACCTGATAATCAATCTTATCTGAAGTGGGTATTGATGCCATCGCATTGGTATTGATGGTTCCCTTACCTAATGGTACTTTGAGAAGATAAGGTTTCTTGGAAGGTGGCGTGACACCCTGTCGCAATTCAGGATTAAATGTTTTCAGATCCTTATAATTTACACGGAGAGCAAGAGCAATCTTGTCGAGGTCAAGACTCCGATCAATATCAATTACTTCATATTCCCAATCAGTAAGTTCGTCCACATGAAACCCGTAGCTCTCAGGGTCGCTGCCGATTATGGCGGCAGCTAAGACAGTAGCAACGTAATTACGAGTTTGTCGGGGCAAAGTTATCATGCGCCAGTAATCACGGTGTCCTTCCCTGCGGATCGTTCTGCGTACACGAGATTCTCCTGTATTGTAGGAGGCCATCGCCAGATACCAGTCATCAAATTCGTCATGGAGATCTTTCAAGTATTTGGCAGCAGCGTGTGTAGATTTAACCACATCGCGACGCTCATCAACCCACCAATCTCGCTTTAGTCCATATCGACGACCTGTGGCTGAGATAAACTGCCAGGGTCCCACAGCATGCGCATATGAATAGGCTTTTGTATTTAAACCAGATTCAATCATGGCCAGATATATCAGTTCTTCTGGCAGGCCATAAGACGCCAGAATGGGTCTAATGGTAGTCGCATAGAAGGAATAGCGATCCAACCAGAGCTGAAACTCTTTGTGCTTCCTGTCCCGGAGAAATTTAATCATCGTTTTGACACGACTGTTTAAAATGAGTGGGAGATGCCCATCACGGTCATCTACAACCATAAAACTCACATCTGCATCCAGAGAATCAAGCAAATCGCTCATTCGTGATAATTGGTCTTTCAAAGAGGGCTGTCCAAGGAGATCCTGTAGATCTTTACTGATGAAACCTTCAAAATCCGTAGAGGCCAGCTCACTGAGACCTGAAACAGTTTCTCTAATTTCATCAGGGATGGGGTCATCAATCTCTTCAATGGCCGCCAGGGTTGCAACGAGACGTTCAACCTCAAATTGGACGCCCAGGGTGTCCTGAGCAACAATCATCAGTCTTGCATCAGCATAATAACGCTTGGCTTCCTGTATGAAATACTCCAACAAGAAATCATCATCTTCCAAATCAATGGGTGGCTTAATCATTTGTCCCATACTTAGCATACTGGGAACCGGCATATACTCAGCAGAAATGCCCTGGATACCCATAAGCAAGCTGAGGGTCAAAGCGAACTTTATCATTCGCGAAATATTGATTGAATTCATAATGGGAGAGAAGATAGAATTAAGATTATTTGATAACAAGCTCAGAATCAAGCTCTTATAACTTTTATATCATCCTGTGATTTAATTGATATGTGTTAAAGTATGATGGTATTGGGTCAAAGGGCAGTTGCGACAGGATCCCCTGTCACAATAAAAGTTTTTCCAGCTGAGGAGCCCTTGTTGTTCGGCTACAGTCCCTATCTTTGATATGCCTAACCGCTGAAGCATCTTCCGCTCCAGTCCATAGTGTCGGAATATTGGCATCCCTTGCCAGAAGCCAAAACCTGTCTGTTCCCCCATATGTGGAGCAAGAACATTGACCAGCCACTCCCGGCATTGATTTATGGACAATCCAATACTACGAAATTGAGCAAAATTGGGATTCCAGGTGTTCCATGAATATCGGGGAATGGATGACCACTTCTGAGAATCAAATAAATGAGTATTCTGCATCAACACCTGGAGCAGGATACCTTTACCTTGATCCCTTGAGAATGACTGATTGCTACCTTGCCAAATGCGACAGTCTGGCCAGCTTTGCAAACCTAGCATCAATGCAGCGGAATGAAGTTGTTTATGCCGAGCAGCTCCAGCCATGATAATTTCAAGCATACCCAGAAAAAGTGGACTATACCCGGCCCCCGCCCGCTCTAGTGCTTTCAGATGCTCGTGTTTAGTTTTGAATCGTAAATAGGCTTGTGCGAGCAACTCTTCCTTGATGATGCTGCGATTTGAAACGCATTTACCAGCTCCCAGCCATTGATGGTTCACCAGGAGTGTTGGCATATCCGGACCTGCGTGTCCATCCATGATCACATGCAGAATGACATCATGATATCGGGCATCATTTTGGTGCCCGTGAACATACCAATCACCGGCTTTGATGTGCATTTCCACATCACCACTTAATTCAAAATCGTCCAACAGAATCCGCGACCGGAAGATGTCAGGTCCTGGACCATCATTGCGTTGCCCGGCTTCCAGAACGATCAAATGTTCACCATCAACAGTTCTCAGATTCTCCATCTGCTCTGCCTGCTGCAGCCACCACTTAACCAGATCTATTTCCCGAGAATGCCAATTGAACTGATTCCCTTCAGCAATAGCATGTTGCTGAAGCTTCTCTTCATCATAATACATCCAAATTTTCCTTGTTTAGCTGAATTTAAGCTATGCCTTCCCCTTGAGGAAGCATAATCTGTAGTCAAGAAAGTTGACTAAATTTGGGGTGGGATGTAGTGTTTGACAAAGAGAGCTCTGGCATCATCAAGATATTGTTGTCTTGTCTCTGTGTTGTATGCCCCTGGATCCATAGGAGGTAAAATAGTCAATTTGATGGTCGTGGCAGATATGCGACGTTGCTTTTTACTCTTGGCTTTACGAGCTCCGTTAATGATGATAGGGACAATGGGAATACCAGTATCCAGCGAAAGTACAAAGGCACCCTTTTTAAATCGTTGAAGTTGTCCATCCATACTTCGGGTACCTTCGACAAAAATGACCAGGGAATGACCTTTATTCGCTGACATCTGAACAGCAACCTGTTCCATGACTGCCAGTGCCGCCCGATGGTCTTTCCTGTCCACGAAGAAGTGACCAGCTGCCCACATTGCCCATCCAAAGAAGGGCACATACTGGAGTTGTTTTTTCGCCAGCATACCATTTTTGTTCTTGATGCCCCAATAAATAGCCGGGATATCGAAAGCTGAAGTATGGTTACTGATAAAGATATATTGGCTTTTCTCATCGATATGCTCGAGGCCTTCAATCTCAACCTTGACGCTGGAGATTTTCAAAACTCCCCAGGCCCATCTTCGACCCAACTTGTGAGAAAGTCGACCTGTTTTGTCAATGAGTTTTCCCAGGATCGTCACTGGGATCCACACAGCCGTCCAGAGCGAAACGGTGCCAATTATCAGAAAATAGTGGAGCATATTGTTATTTTAAATGTAAACCAGCTGAGCCCATATATGGTCCCAGGACATCGGGGAGGAGTACACTTCCATCTGCCTGCTGATAGGTTTCCAAAAGCGCAACTAATAGACGTGGAGTGGCCACCCCTGACCCGTTTAAGGTATGCAGGAGCTGTACCTTACCCCCAGCCCCGGGTTTATATCTGATGGCTCCTCGCCTGGCCTGAAAATCTTCAAAATTAGAACAACTCGAGACTTCCAGCCAGCGAGCTTCTCCAGGTGCCCATAATTCCAGATCATAACATTTAGCTGCTGCAAACGAAAGATCTCCCGTAACTAGTTCAATGACTCGATATTCCAGGCCAAGTGCTTCCAGGATATCTTCTGCATCGCGTCTCAGCTTCTCTAATTCATCATAAGAGTTATCGGGGTGCGTAAATTTAACCAGTTCAACCTTGTTAAATTGGTGGAGACGTAAAAAGCCACGTGTGTCTTTCCCGTAAGAACCCGCTTCGCGACGAAAACAGGCAGAATATGCACAATAGCGAATGGGAAGATTTTCTTCAGGAATGATTTCACCTTGGTGGATATTTGTGACGGGTACTTCTGCTGTGGGAATTAAATAAAGTTCATCCTGGGGAATCTTGTACATATCATCTTCAAATTTCGGTAACTGACCTGTCGTGCTCATACTCTTCGCATTGCTGACAACGGGTGGCAAGACTTCGGTATAGGCATGCTTATCAACATGAAAATCCAGCATGAAATTAATGAGGGCTCGTTCTAATTTAGCGCCATGCCCCGTATACAGTGGGAATCCAGGTCCTGCAATTTTGGTTCCCCTTGGAAAATCGAATAGGCCAAGTGAATCGCCCAGCTCAAGATGTGTAAGCAATTTGAAATCAGGCTGATATCTGGTGCCCCACTCCTTCACCACAGGATTTTCAGAGGCTTCCATACCAACCGGGGTGGTCGCGTGGGGTAAGTTGGGGACTTGAAGTAAGAGCTCATGTAATTGGGCTTCAACCTCTCGCTGCTTATCATCTAAAACCTTGATGCGTTGACCAATCTCACGAGTTTTGTTGATCAAATCAGAAGCATCTTCTTTATTTCTCTTCCTTGTAGCAACGTCTTTTGATACGACGTTTCGATCATGCTTCAGGACCTCTACTTCAGCGATCACATCACGGCGTGCCTGATCCAACTTCAAGATTGCCTCAAAGTCTATCTGAACATTCTTATTCTGAATCCCTTGCTTGACAAGATCCGTTTTCTCTCTAATGGTTTGGATATCTAACATCGTCTAAATCCTACTCTGATTTTTCATCCCACAATATCTATGACTATTGAAAACTGTCTAACTTCCCGTCTTCGCGTTACGTGCTTCGCCTTGGAAAGCTAACCTCTAACCTCTAACCTCTAACCTCTAACCAAACTATCTACTCCCAGAGCCAGTAAACATTACATACACAGTATACATGATAATTTTAAAATCCAGCCTCAACGAAATATTTTCGAGGTAAAAGAGATCATATTTCAGTTTTAAACGAGAAGCTTCCAGGGTTGTGTCGTAGCCTTGTTTTACTTGAGCCCAACCAGTAATACCTGGTTTTACCTGATGTCTTCTTGGATACAGAGGGTATAGTTCGGAGATCTTATCTACAAAGAATTGTCGTTCAGGTCTGGGTCCAACGAGACTCATTTCATTACGTAAAATATTTATGGCCTGAGGAATTTCATCCAACCTGAGATGTCTGAGAATTCGACCCACTTTAGTTACTCTAGGATCAGCCTCAGTAGCCCAAACTGGTCCTGTTTCGACCTCAGCATCCTGAATCATCGTCCTGAATTTTATGACCTTGAATGGTTTGCCATTCTTCCCTACGCGTTCCTGGGAAAAAAGAACAGGACCTTTGGAATCCAATTTAATGGCGATGCCAATAATTAGTAATATGGGTGAAATTATCGTCAGGGCTAGCAGGGCTACAAAAATATCAAATAATCTCTTCGCGGCTCTTTCCCAAAGTGGCATATAATCAGGCATGATGTCTATCAGTGGGATGCCATGAAGTTGTTGCGTTCTGGCTATACCAGAAATTGCATCAAACATATCAGGATTGGTTTTAATGCCTACTTTGTGATCTTGCAACAAACGGATAATATCTATGGTGCTGTCATGATGATCGCGCTCCAGAGCTAAAATGACTTCATCAATATTCATCTCAATGATAATTTTGGAAATATCCTTCAGCTCACCTACGACGGGGATGTTTAACAAGGAGGTTTCAATATCCTCCTCCCCATCCATTCGAATAAATCCAACCGGCTTGTATCCAGAGCGTGGATTGGGGAAAAAGGCATCCTGAACCATGAGACCCCTGCGGTTTAGACCCACAATGAGGGTCTGAGCCAGACCCTTCCCTTTTTGAAGGAGGTTAACATGGGTGGAACGAATAAGTAGGCGACCAATACTTATCGTAACGAGCAAGGTCACACCATAGAATATGAGGATGCTCTTTCCAAAGGTGACTGGATTGTCCAGGTCAACCGTCAAGAGATAGATCAGGAATATGCCCATGAAAACGTATTTGGTAATATTGATGAGCTCATCTGACCTAGAGATGGTGCGCTTTATTTTGTAAAAACCATTGAAAGTAAATAGGGTAATCCAAAAGACTGAGAGCAGTGCCGATGGGAATTGCATATCGGCCCAGACCAGCTGAATGGTATTGTTATACATACCCGATTCGAATCTGAGTAGGAAGATGACTACAAAACTCAGATTGATACTGATAATGTCAGAAGCAATGAGCAATAATCTTTCGAGCCAACGGGGCATACTTTTTTATCTACATCCTTTCGAAGCGCGAGGGATTGATTCCCCCGGCAGAAAAACGGAATGAATATAATCGTTGACCCTGAGATTCAAAGGTCACCATAGTTTGAATAGATCATGCATCTGCCCAAAACTATCTTATTTTTCACGATGAAGAAGTTATTTATTCTGTTGCTGATTGCTCACGCACTCATTGCCCAAAATGTTCCTTTTATCATGGAGCATCCAGTCTATCATTTTCTGGAAAGAAGCGAAAGTCGAGGTTTGATAAGAACAGAAAATTGGAGCACACGACCCTATACGCTAACCCAGATCAATGAAATGCTTGACGAAATCGCAGAGCACAGCGCTGATCTTTCTTCAAAGGACTTAAAACTGTTAAATAGATTTCAACTGGAACTGAATCGAGATTTTCAGAAAGAGGGCATCACCTTCCCTTGGAGTGAATCCACGCTTAAAAGACTCACCCACCCCTCCAAGCAGACTGTTAAACCATTCTTCATGACATACAGACAAGGTGATTCAAAGGGCTGGATCAACTGGTCTGAGACCTTTAGAGTGCAGAACAATGGTCATACATCCCGCGGATACCATACGGACCACCTGGACATATCTGGTTCTAAAGGAGCAATTGCATTTACGACCCAGTATCATTTCCATAGAATCACCCGAAATGATGAATTCAGTGAGATACCGAGCACCTACAAGGAGGGATTACTCCTTGACAGAGAATATATGAAATGGATCAATTGGGGATATCCCACATCTTCACTCATTTTCAACCATGATGATTTCGATATTGGTATTCATCGCCAGCCGATTTATTGGGGTTACTCAAAAACAAATTCCCCTATACTTTCAGATAATGTCTATCCACTCCCCCAGGTTCAATGGAAGACTGAAATCCGCCACTTACGATTCATGTTTCTCCATGCTCGCTTGAGTCCAAATACCGCACTGATAACTGACACGTTGAATGATCGCAGGAACCTTTCTGCGCACCGTGTCGAGTTTGATATCAACCCTAACTTTGAATTTGCCTTTAATGAGATGGTCATATATGCCTATCGTGATTTTGAATTGGGTTATTTGAATCCTGTAAATTTCCTGTTCGCAGAGGAGCAAACTCAGGGTGATCTTGACAACAAACTCATGGCTATAGATTTTAAATGGCGTGTACATACAGGCTTAACAACATACGGAAGTTGGTTCTTTGATGAGTTGGATTTCTGGAAACTTTTCAGCGGTTGGTGGGGCAATAAATTCGTCTTTCAATTAGGAGCAACCTATTACCCTCATTCTAATCTGCCCTCCATTAACTTTGAATATACTGCAGCAAGACCTTGGACATACTCACATTCGAACACAGTGAATAGCTACACCTCAGCAGGGCGGCTATTGGGGCTAAAAGACGGACCAAACACTGAATCATTTTTATTAAGACTGGAATGGTTGGTGAATCCATATTTTTACATTACTGGCGATTACAAGTATCTAAAAAGAGGGGATGACCCAGGCGCAAATGCCTTACTCAGTTATGATGAAAGGGTCATTAGCGATGAAGTTGAGGACAGCCATTTCCTGAGCGGTAGTATAGACCGAACAACATTCACAAGTATATCGCTTCACTATTATCTGGCAAATACAATCTCACTAAATGCCAATTTGATTAATGATGATATTATTGAGATCGGAATGAAGATTGACTGGTGATATCCAATTTGGGTGAAGAGATTGAGTATCTTTGGATAAAGATTTGATAAAATCAATATTGTTTGCATAAAAACTGGAGAGAAGGAATGAGTACAGAGCGGTTAGAGAACGAGCAAAATTTCCATGATAAAAGATTTGAAGGGTCTGACAGTGCCAGAAGTAATGCTCGGAAATATTATTCCATTAACAATCACTCTGCCGATCGTTATGCCGAAATTATAGCTACCCATTGTAAAGGTAAATCACTTCTTGAATATGGATGTGGAACTGGAAGTGGATCAGAGCGATGGTTGAATTTTGGGGCCATCTTGACAGGAATTGATATCTCTCCTGCTGGAATAAAGAAAGCCCAAGAAAGAATTTCAACAACCAAGCATGAAGCTAACTATCTAGTGATGAATGCAGAAAAGATGGATTTTGAAAATAGCAGTTTTGATATGGTCGCTGGTACTGGAATCATTCACCATCTGGATCTGAATAACTCTTTCCAGGAATTGCAGCGTATCCTAAAACCCAAGGGACATGCAGTATTCATTGAACCCTTAGGTCACAATCCATTCATAAACATGTATCGATTGCTCACTCCCAAGATGAGAACAGATGATGAACATCCACTTAAGATGAAGGATATCAGACTACTTCAAAAGCATTTCCAAAATGTGGAAGTCGAATACTTTTCTCTCTTTACATTATTTGCTGTACCCTTTCGTAACAGAAAAATATTCACCCGCGTAAATGACTTTCTAAGAGGCCTGGACAGAGCATTCTTTCACATTCCCTTTTTGAATCGACTTGCATGGACAGTAGTAATACATGCAAGCCATCCTCGAAAATAATTTCACATTTGGAATAGATTAAAAGAGTAATTAACCGTATCTAGTTAGGTACAGTTATAACACACTTCTTTTTAATCAATATTCTCGATTAAGCGCTTCAGCTTTTTCAAGTGATAACTTCGGTACAGGAATGGGAATAATTCTTTAGAAATGGGTTGATATTTGTAATTCGTAATATTTTCCTTGATGTCATCTAGAATTCGATCGTAATCAATATTTGTATGTATTGTGATCAAGCCAGTTGATAGTATGTCAGAACTAATTGTTTCGGGGATTATGGCGATTGTTCTGAGTCCACATTCGAGGTAGTCATAAAGTTTATTGGGCACTGCACCCCTCAAGGATGCCGCCTCCAATTGCAAAGAGACGATTCCTATTTTTCCTGTTTTCAAAATCTCACTAACTTCAGATTTAGTATAAGGCCCAATAATCTCGATATTTCTAAGCTTCATTTGTTGGATCTCTTGCTTAATCCAGTCCCCCTGTACACCATCTCCAATCAGTACGATCCGAACATCTTTCAATTGAGGATCGGAACTTTGCTGCAGTTTCTGAGCGATGATTAAAACTGGTGAAAAATTATACATCTGGCCAAAATTGCCAGAATAGAAAATCACATTCTCTCTTTGATTAGAACCTGTCACCCTTGTTTTTTCGTCGCTTATCCCGTTTGGTAAATATAAAGAATTCGGATTTGAATTAATCATATGATCAGACCATTTTTTATTCACAAAGGAAAGTAGACTGGCATTTTTGTATGCCAAGTTCATCACACTGGAAGCGAGGATGTAAATTGGATTATTTTTACTTACAATGCCAACATCCGCGATTACTTCTGGGTATAGGTCGCGAATGTCAAGGACATAACACCTATTCGTATACTTTTTAAACAACAGCGCAACCAAGGCTAGAAAGGGACTAGGAGTTGTAAAGAGTAGCAGCGATCGACCAGCCCTTTGATAGAGATATTTTGTTGCTTTTAATGCAAAAGAAATCTCATGCATTAAACGCATATATTTGCTTTTACTTGATTTCTTTTTGTGCGGTAATCTTACAATTTTGAAAGGATATTCACTTTGTTGCTTGCTCCCTGTCAACATCATATGGAGAGGTTGGGCAGTAACTATCTCAAGTTCACAATATTTATGTAAGTAATGAGCGAACGACCCCATTCTTTCAGCTGCAGCACCATTCTCAGGTGGGAAGTATTGAGAAATTAAGGTTATTTCATTGATCATTGTCGAATAACCTTATCGTACAATTTCATCAGAGCTTCTTCCTGCCCACTCCAATTGTAGTTTTCTTGAACGGCTCTGGAGCCATTGACCCCATATTGATTTATTAACGCCTCATTTGCTCCCAGTCGATTTATCTCCTGAGAAATCATATCAACATTATTTGGGTCTACTGATAAACCTGCACAATGGTTAACCACAATATTTTCCCATGTAGGGTAATTTGAGCAAATAACTGGAATCGAATTCATCATATATTCAAACAATTTCGTCAATTCTTTCTCATAATAATGCGGACTTTCAGGAAAAATTGCTAGCCCCGCTGTCCAATAAAAACGTTGATAGTATTTTTGCAGAACAATCGGATCAACAAACTCATCCCTAAAGGGGATAATTAATCTGTGAGCTTCAGCTCCCAACTGCTCATGCAATTTTATAGATAGATTACCCGAAATTCGTCCCACGAGGTGAACGCGAATATTTTTATTTTTTTCTACAAGCTTGCAGTAAATACTCAGACCACGTTCGATTGAAATATTCCCTGTATAGATTAACTCAGAGTATTCAGTTTTTTTCGTATGATCGTTCTCAAATATTTTTTCGATTATTGGATAGTTAAGTATTGCTGTTGCCTTGGGAAAGTATTTTCCATAATATTTCTCAGCAATCACAAGATGCATTCTGTTGTAAGCTACACGTTCCACTTTCCTGACAATATGTGCGAGAGCAAGTTTAACTCTTGTATAATTTTGAGGATTACCTCGCTCCATCAAACCTGTGTAATTGTCCTCATGTACATCATAGATTAAATGGGTAGGTTTTAACAAATAGTGCAATACTAAGCCAGACAAAAGTAATTCAGGGTCATGGAACTGTACAATTGACGGACGTATTTTATATATTCTATATACTCCAATGATCTGGTTCACTATGTATCTTTTAAACTTATTAGCTGATCTTTTCAGTTTATATGTTCTGCCCGCTACTTTGTTATCAACACTGTCATGAGCAACAATAAATGATACATCGTAACCTGCTTTTTTTGCTCCTATTATCTCTTTATAATAGATTCTATTATCATTCGGAAAATGTGAAGTACTGAAATGGACTATGGTTTTCATTTATTGGGCAACAATATATATAATTGCTAAAATTATTACACTAGAGGATATCATATATAATATTTGATCTTTTTTAAATCGTATCTTTATATGCAAACTATATATGGAAGCTAAATATATCAAGACATACACAATTAGTAGGTACACGAGTAATAAATAGCTCTCAAAACTAGTTAACCAAGAATAAAGTAGTACGATGCTGGCAGATACCAGAATACTGACAATATATATTGAACTATTAAGGCTTCTTGCTTGCAAAGCATCAACAGTTCCTCTCACGAGTTCGGTCGATAACATAAATGGCATACAAAATGAAAGAATAATCAGGTCCCGGTGATATGAGCTTACATCTACCCCAATCCACAACTGAATTGCTGGTCCCATAAAGAAATATAGAACAAACATCAATAGTGGACCCGCCACTAAAGCTACCATATTGATCTTCCAAACTTCATCTCTTACATCCAATTGCCCCTTAGCCAACATTTCTGAGAACCTTGGCAACACCATGACGTTGACTGGTCCTGCAAGCATGATTACAAGCCTTAGGATGGTTAAGGCAGCTCCCCAGACAGCAATTCTTTCCATATCCCCAATAACCTTCAGATAGACTATCGGTAACGCTGCAATAAAAATTTGGGCGAAAAACATCGGAAACCGTTGAAATCCATAATTGATAAGACGACTGATACTATACTCCCCCTGGGAATTATCAGTATCAATAGTATCGGGATGGGTTTTTAGTATACGCAAAATAGTATATGTATTGTCAATAAAGGACATAGTAAATAGCAGCAAAAAATATTGCTGCAAGGATTGAGTAATTATGAGACCAACAATCGGATAAATAAACATGTTTTTACTGTGCTGAAATGCCGCTTTCTTGAAAGCTTGCTGAGCTCTTATTATGGAAAAAGTTAGTGTGTTGTAGGCGAGGGTCAGTGAAAAGAGTAAGAATGAGATGAATCCAATTGAGTCAGCTTCAAACAAACCCGTCTTTAAGATTACAAATCCCACGAGAAGGTTGGTGAATAGAGAAGTAAGAAAGACCATTTTGATCGCATCAATAAAAACTCTAAGCTGTTTAACTTTTGGATAGAAGAAAGGAATACTGAGGTTAGCACCAACTAGCTGGATGCTTAGCATTGTAGTAATTATACGTTTAATAAAGATATAATTACTCAACTCATTCACGGAGTATATGCGTGGGATCAGAGCATTTATTGTGATAGCAGCTAGAGCAACTAACCCATTTGCAATAAGCAGATAGGAATACTGTTTACGGAGTGCCATGAAATAGTTGTTTTTTATTCATATAAAAGAGGAATGCCAGCCAAACAATCAGACCTCTCGTAATATACAGAATTGTGAAATTAGAGCTGAAAAAACCAAAAGTGAAAATGGGTACAGCGATGGCAATACCTATGATATACTTTAAATCTATGCTGTATTTTGAAGCATTCACTATAGAAGCATATGTCAAGTGTATTATGAAACCAAAAAATAAATGTGCGATTAAAACACCATAAATTCCAAAATCAGCCCAATAATTTCCAAGATAAATGGCATTTGCAAATCCCGTTGTAGTTGGATTATCCCACCATATCTTCATCACATAATTAGAAACGGGGAAGGTTCCTTCAACATGCATCCAAGAAAATAATTGACTGGAGCGTCCCAATAAAAATTCATGAATTTGTGGAAATATGACAAAGTACCATGATAGGGCCTGGGCAGGCATAATAAATAATCTAAGAAGGAGAGATAAAAATATCACTCGCCAGATATCATCTCGACCAAACTGTAACAAATAGTAAATACTCAACGGGATTATGAACGAAATTACGATTCCGTATAATATGAATTTGACGTTTCTATTTTTCCTACTCAGATAAATAGCCACCAGAATGGTAATAAATAGCGATGCTGCAGGAGCTTTTTCAAGTGTGATAATATTTACAAAGAAACCATAACTGAGAATCGTTGCCCCGATTGCATACCTTGAAAAGTTTTTTTTCTCCCGCATATAGAACGTAGTTATCACTGCTATTATTGGAACGAGTAGCGACCTATTCCAGGAAAATAAATACTGCTCAACTCTGTTCATACTAAGTGTTTTAAAGGCCCCTTCCCGCATAAGAGCGTATTTTGCAGCATCACCCGGGTTGAAAATAAGTTCCAAAAATGGTGCCGTTTTAGCTTTATACATATAGAAAAGGAACAGTATAAGAGAAAAGGTGACAAGAGCATACAGGAGGCGGACATTGACCTTGAGTTCTTTTTTAACCTTTTCTTGAACGTAGACATCATTAAACCGAGCTGGCTTGATTGGCATAAGGATGTCTCCAATCAATAATCCAAGCGGGTAAACAAAATAAAAACTGACCACCGCAAAGGTATAGGCGGACCTCACTGTCTCTTCAAGTGTACCAGCAATGTAGATTGAGGGGATAGCGATAATAACCGTATAAATTGATAGTACAATCGATGGTATTGCGAGATTAAACAACCCATGAAAACCCCAGATATACCGCTTATTATAAGTGAGTGTTGAGATGAATAGTATACCAGCTATGGTGGCAAAGTATGAAGTATAATATACTTCTGAGAGCAGGAATGTGCCTAATGCGACCGCAGTAAATATGAGGACAACAAGGGGTTGAATCAGCAAACTACTCAACTCTTTTACTCGTGGGGATATTGGCGTTCAACCCTTCTATAATAGTAGATGATCAAGGTACCTAGATATGCTAACCCTAACACGAATAAATATTTCATTCGTGGGGGGCCATATTTCTTCTCCGGTAAATTGGGCTGATCAAGCACCTGAATAGTGGGAGTATTTTTTGATTCTTTCAGCTTTGCTTCTTCATATTGTTGAATCATAAACTTGTATAATATAGATTGAACTTCAACATTTCTTGTCAGACGTATATAATCTAAACCCTTACCTGGAATATTATCAAGTCCAGGTAAATAGTCACTCTCTTCGGAATTATTTTGTTCAATATTTGAAATTTTATCTTCCATCTCCTCTAGCTCAATACGCTTCTGTCTGAGTTGAGGGTCACCCTGAGGTACGGAACGCTGTAACACGTTATAAGCTATTTCATTTTTCAAATATTCTGCTTTTAGATTAGCATAAGATTCAATAGCTGCTCTAACCTGATCCTCAAAAGCGATTGTTTTATACTCCTTCTGGTATGCAACAAGAGCATTTTCAGCATCGGCTAAATCTTCAATATTTTGCAGGAATCGTTGTTCCACCATGATTCTGTTGTATCTGGCTCTTTCACTTTTGTAGAATTTATTTAAGCTGTCGATTTTTGTTAAAACAAACCCAATAATGTCCTGTGAGGTTTGCTTACAACTGTCTTCCTCAAATTCAGGATGAAACCATGATGTACCCGTTTCACAGCTCAGGTATATAGTACCTTCAGGCAATACCTCTTGAGAGAGCATCCCATCAACAGCTTCCAGCCCCTGCTCTATGTATTCGAATTCGCCTTCTTCCATGATATTAAAGTTTCGAATAATTTCTTCCTTTAATGTCCGGCTATCAATAATTGAAACAATTCTGTTCGTTTCATTATTTGATTCACCGCCTAATAAGCCCCCAAATGGAAGACTTGAGAGCGCTCCTGCAATACCAATATTACTATCATCCACAGGTGGGAGTAAAATTGCAGAAGACTTAAAAGTTTTAGGAAGTATTAACAAAAATAATATGACCACTATCCCATAAATAATAGATAGTGGGATTAGCTTCTTTAAATCAGCCTTAACAAATTCCATAAATAATTTTATCATGTTCGAATCTCGTTATTATGTAAATTAATTAACTGCACTATATGCGAGGGCCAGTGTTGCTAGTGTCGAAGCAAATTGGAGAATACTGATTTCTCCAACTAAAATGTTTATGGTTGATCTGCGAACTTCGATTATATCCCCGCGTTGGATAATGACATCGCTACCTCGAAGAATATCACCATTCTTACGAATTATTTTAACGCCCTTCGTAGCACCAGCTGGAAGAATTCCTCCAGCAAGATTTATATAGTCACTCGAGGTATAGCCTGGGATAAATTGATAAGACCCTGGGGCAGCAACAAAACCCAGAACATTTATGGGTTGTTCAAAAAGAAATTCTATCTCATCTCTCCCCAGCAGAACAAAACTGTTGAACTCTGAGGGCTTCACAGTAATAAATTGCAGACCCTCTTTGCCAGAGCGTATAATCTTAACATTTTCTAAATCCGCATCTTTTTTAAATTCTATCTTTCGGGAAACGAGGGATGCCAGCGTTTCATTGGGTAAGATTGATAGATATCCACCATCCTGAACTGCCCCCCTTACAACAACAACAGAATTGCTAATGTCCGAATGTGGAATGTGAATTTGATCACCATCATTTAGCGTCGGGTTATCAGATAAATTCCCCGCAGAGAAAAATTCGGAAATGTTTACAATTTGCTCTTTTCCCATCTTATCAGTTATTCGAACTTGTGTAATATCTGCCAATGAATTTGGGCTCGCCATGCTAATTATCGTTGAGACTCGCATGACAGGAGTTGATACATAGAAACCTGGTTCTGATACTGCTCCAGTCACTGGTACCGAGAATTCTCGAATCCCAATCAGATCTATGGTTACACGACTTTGCCGATAATTTGCTTGTATCCTATCTCGAATACTCAACTTTGCTTCACGTAATGTTTTTCCAAATAGTTCTATGTTGCCAACCTTTGGTATCAACAGACTTCCACCAGGAGTAACTACACCAATAAAAGTGGTTGTTTCCCCTGCCTCAATACTTATCGAAAACTTATCAGAAGGTCCAATCATAAATGTGGAATCATTTATAGGTAGCTCTAAGGTCACTTGCTGTGTTTGGTCTTGCTCATCTAATGCGGCAGGTAAAATACTTTCCGGTTGGACTGCGGGATTTACTTCAGTGACACCAAATCTCTGTGAAAATATTGCTAGTGGGATCAACAATACTAACATGAACATTTTTTGAGCCATTCTTAATTTGCTCCCAACTTAATGATTTGCCCATTCCCCATACCACTAGTAGCATTACGGGTGTCAACAATGAGCTTTGAGTGCTCTACAATAGCCTTGATATCATACTGGGAGTGGTTGGTAGTGATAACCACACAGTCATATTGATCGAGGGAGTTGTGATCAAGGTCGATGGTCTGCTCAACCCTCGAATCAAACTTAATCTCACTCACATAGGGATCATGAAAACTGACCTTAGCTCCCTTGGCTTCTAATAGAGAGTATACATCCAAAGCAGGCGATTCTCTCACATCATCAATATCAGGCTTATATGCCATACCCAGCAAGAGGATCTGTGAGCCATTGATACTCTTAGACATGCCATTCAATCCATCAGCCACCAGATCAGTAACATACTCAGGCATACCAGCATTAATCTCGCTGGCCAATTCAATAAAACGAGCCTTGTAATCAAGGGTTCTCATCTTCCAGGACAGATAGTGAGGGTCAATTGGGATACAGTGACCTCCTAATCCGGGTCCAGGGGTAAACTTCATAAAGCCAAATGGTTTGGTAGCAGCTGCATCAATCACTTCCCATACATTCACACCCAGCTTGGCACACATGATGGCCATCTCATTGGCCAGGCCAATATTGATGCTTCTGAAGGTGTTTTCCAGCAGCTTGGTCAGTTCAGCTGCTTCAGGTGAGGAAACGGGGACGAGTTCATCCATAACATGGCTATAGACAGCCATACCCAGCTTGAGACAGTTCTCAGTTACTCCACCAATAACCTTGGGTGTATTGGTTGTATGATAGACAGGGTTACCTGGGTCAACTCGTTCAGGTGAGAAGAGCAGGTACACATCGGTACCTACCTTTAGACCAGATGCTTCCAGGGCAGGTTGTAGGAGTTCACGGGTTGTCCCGGGATAGGTGGTGCTTTCCAGAACAATGATAAGATCTTTGTGGACATACTTGACCAGCTCTCTGTTCACATCCAGTATATAGGTGATATCAGGATCTTTGGTCTTACTCAAGGGGGTTGGTACCGCGATACAGATCGCATCAATATGCTTGATACTCGAGAAGTCTGTAGTTGCTGAGAAGGTCCCGGCCTCAACCAGGGCTTTCAGGTCAGCATCATTTACATCCTGGATATAGTTCTCCCCGGCGTTCAGTTGATCTACTCTGGCCTGGTTCACATCGATACCAATAGTACGGATACCGGCGTTTCCAAATTCAACAGCCAGGGGAAGTCCCACATAGCCCAGTCCAACTATACCTACTGTGATATCTTTGTTCTCTATTCGCTTTAATAAATGTTCCATCTAGACCCTTACAAACTTTTCTACTTGCTAAAATTGATTATATGTTGCTACGGCCTACATTCCTGTAGTTATAGCCATGTTCTTTCAACTTATCAACACTCAACACGTTGCGTGCATCCACAATATTTGGAGCATTGAGATGCTCCTTCAAATCCTCTAATCCTAGCCCACGGAGTTCATTCCATGGAGTCAGTATGATAACAAGATCAGCATCTGTAACCGTCTCCACCACAGATTCCCGTGTATCCAGATCGGGGAGGAAAAACTTCTTCATGTTTTCTGAGGCGATGGGATCATAGGCCTTCACTATCGCACCAGCCTCTTCCAAGCCCTGTATGATTTCCAATGCAGGACTATCCCGAACATCATCCGTATTCGCTTTGAACGCCAACCCCAGGATAGCAACTGTCTTGCTCTTCAATTCAGGTAATAGCTCCCTGGCCTTGGCCAAAATGACATCTCTCTGATGTTTATTGGCCCCAATGGCTGCCTTCACTACTTGAAAGTCAACACCATACTGTTCACCGGTATATACAAGTGCTTCCGTATCCTTGGGGAAGCAACTCCCGCCATAGCCGGGACCCGGGTGGAGAAACTTTGAACTGATACGGCCATCCAGACCCATGGCTCTGGCAATAGTATGTACGTCAGCACCCACTTTGTCAGCCAGATTGGCCATCTCGTTGATGAAAGATATTTTCACAGCCAGAAAGGCGTTCGAGGCATATTTGATCATCTCAGCTGAAGGTACATTGGTTACCACTATTGGGGTTTCGTTGATAAATAATGAGCGATAGACTTCCTGCATCACATCCCCGGCGTGCTCGTTACTTACCCCTAAAACAACACGATCGGGGATAAGAAAGTCTTTAACCGCTGAACCTTCTCTCAAGAATTCAGGGTTGGAGACGACATCAAAATCATAGTCAGATTCTTTTTCCCTTGTTATCAATGCTTCCAGGCGAGCGCCTGTACCAACTGGTACGGTTGATTTAGTACAAATAATTTTATAACCATTCAGGTTTTTTGCAATGGTCGTCGCGACGGCTTCAACTGCCTTGAGGTCTGCTTCTCCGTTGTCACCCATGGGCGTACCCACCGCGATGAAAACAACTTCAGCATTTTTTACGGAAGCTGCAATATCTGTACTGAAGCTAAGTCGACCCGCATTAACATTGCGCTCCACCAGTTCTTTAAGACCTGGTTCATAAATCGGTATGCCACCATCTTGAAGCATATCAATCTTACTTGTATCGATATCCGCGCAAATAACCGAATTACCAAAATCAGCCATCCCAGCCCCACTAACGAGACCCACATAACCCGTTCCAATGATGCAAATATTTTTCATTCAATCCCCATTAATTATCAATTCCTAAAAAAGCATGGCAATATAGACGGCTTGCCAGTTGACAGAAAGTTAAATCCCTATAGGAGCCCGCTTCTCCGTCTCCAAATCCATTCAAAAGTCAATAGGAGTAGTAGCATTGCAAAGAGCATAGGTGACCTAACTCCTCCGAAGTGAAAAGAGGATTCTCTCGGTATTGTTTCCGTGGGTAAAATGGGTAAATCATCTTCCTGAGATTGGATAACTTGTCCCCCACTGCGAGATGCCAGACGAGCAAGAAATACTTCGTCAACACCCCTGCTCTGATCTTCTCCATTAAAGCTCATCAAGTGAATCCTACTCGTATCTCTACCCCATAGTTCCCCAAATCGATAAGCCTCAGCGATGATGAGTTGCTCCCCGGGATGCTTGGTATCCACTTGTGTCTGATAAACTCCCTGCTGATTCCGTGAAAGGTTCAGGGGTATTTTGCCTCCCATTTCGTCTTCCTGCCAGGCCCTCAATTCAGCCGCCTTAATATTACGATTATCGAGATCCTTTATAGTCACATCAGCCATGATATAGGAGCCAGTTGCTGCGCTTTGTTCAGGAATATCAATCTGGACTGGAATAAATGATGAGATTTCTTCCAGATAAACGAGGAGATAATTCCACAGTTTTTCAAAAGAAGACTTTGATTGAGGATGGAAAAACCATCTCCAAAACCCGCTCCCGGAAAAAATTGCCCGGGGAGGTTGATCGCCTAGGCTCAAGACGGTATTGGCTGTAGAACCAACACCAGCCATTAAGAGATCTGCACCTTCTGTATCCAAACGATAGGTTGGTCCAGCAATGGGGGCAAAATCCATGAGGTCACTTGGAACATAGCCACGTCCCAGTAATCCCAGATAGAAAGTATGCTCCATCGAATTTTCACTCCAAAAACTGGTTTGGGGACTGGGAACAGTCTTAGCTTGAACTGCCGTTTCCCCAAGCAATGCAACCCATTGAGGATGCAACCTTTCAATTCCTTTGTAAAACAGGATCGTTGGAGTTTTTGAGTGCGTTTTAAGGTCGAAAGTGGACTGGGAAATCTCTTCATACGCCCTTTCGCCGGGAGAATTGAGAACAATTAAATCTAATTTATCAGGAATCACCCGCTCCTCAGAATGAGTACCTGCCAGTTTGGTTCCCTGAATAACATATACTTGGTAAGCAGAGTCTGAAAAACTCTGGACCAAAAATTTATGTAAATCATTGATTCTCTCACTCACAATTAATACTGAGGGTTGTTGATTTTCCTGATATATATCAAATAATTGTTCGGTGAGGAACTCACCCCCTTCTAGAACCAATTTTACTTTTACTCGCATGTTAATATCATTGGCTGAACGGATCTGTATATCGATGTCTTGAAAGCTCTGACTGAGTTGGAAATGCTTATCACCCAGGATCTGATCCAATTCTGAGAAAATTTGTACGCGAGCTTGTCTTCCCAGTAGTCCTTCCTGATGTACTTTAGCTTGAATAAGGATTTCCCCGTTGATGTTTTCATCAGAGGCATAACTCAGATCAACCAGCTCTAATGAAACGTTTGGTTTTGCAGTGAGAGGATAGACAACATTTACTACAAGAGATTTGGACCATTCCAGGTCCAGCGGGGACCGTCCCCCATTCAGATGACCATCTGAAATTAAAAAAACCTCACTGTACAGGTCGCTGCCATCCAGACCATTGATTGTGAGTGGATTCCAGTCAAAAACACTTAATTCGTTCTCAAATGCTAAATGGTCAGAAGTGATCTTCTCACCACCCATCGTCCATACATCGACTGAGTGATTTGCTTCCAGTATCTCAATCGTATTGGAAATCGAATGTTGCAGTTCTTCTACATCACCCTCCCATGCTTTTCCCATACTTCTGGATTGATCTATAACGACCGCCAATCTATTGGGAATTGTATACTGCCTGTAAAGGGATATTTGTGGAGCAAAAAGAAGCAAGAGAAGTATGCCTAATGCGACACTCCGTATGAACGGAATAACCCAGTTCAACCAACTGTCGAAACGAGATTGATCGGTCTTCCTGGGTTTGTTCATCAGGTAAATAAAAACGATACCCAGCATCAGTAGAACTAGAAATAATGAGCCGTTCCCGTTGAAATCGGTTTCGATGAAAAAACCATATGGTAGTTTCATTTAGCCGCCAAAACTGAGTTTTAAATTTGGAACAGCCGCAATATCCAGTGAATCGGGTCCTTGAGCGCTGGCTTTCCAATACCCCATATAAGCAATCATCGCTGCATTATCTGTACAATAGCGCAAGTCAGGCTGGAAAAGTGTTTTATCTTCTTCCTCAGCGAGTTCTACCATCCTCGCTCTTAGCCTTGAGTTAGCAGCAACACCACCGGCTAATACAATCCGCTCATGACCGAGATCACGTGCTGCCTGCAGGGTTTGCCTGGAAAGAACATCAACTACAGCCTCCTGAAAACTGGCTGCGATATCAGGCAAATGCAGCTTGATAAACCCCGGATCCTGTTTTGAGATATATTGAAGTACATTTGTTTTAAGACCAGAAAAGGAAAAGTCATAACTATCCTTAAAAGAACTCCGCGGGAAGTGATGGAAATTTGAATTTCCTGTCTTACTCATTTTATCAATGAGCGGCCCACCGGGGTATCCAATACCTAACAATCTGGCCACCTTGTCGAAGGCTTCTCCAGCTGCGTCATCCCGAGTCTGTCCAATCAATTTGTAGTCTCTGGCATTCTCAACATGAATCAGTTGAGTGTGACCTCCTGAAACCAGCAAACATAAAAAGGGCGTCGGCAGGGTATCCTGGCCAATAAAATTTGCAAATATATGACCTTCAATATGATTGATGCCATATAGCGGAATATCTAAACCTAGAGCAAGACCCTTGGCATAGCTCAAGCCAACCAACAACGCACCAGCCAGGCCCGGTCCTTGGGTTACGGCAATCCCCTCCACATCTGAAAGGGACATATCTGCTTGCTCCAACACGCCACGGACAACGGGGCCCAGCAATTTATTATGCTCCCGAGAAGCATATTCAGGGACCACCCCTCCATAACTGGTATGCACAAGTTGTGTTGCGGTAATGTGGTGAATCATTTCAGGTCCGCGAAAAAGAGCTGCTGCGGTTTCGTCACAGGATGTTTCGATCCCCAGGATCACAGTATCTTGCATTTATTTTTGTACGATCTCTATTTTTTCGGGAATAAATCTATTAACTCGCTTAACACCGATGGGTAGGACAGCTTCAGGCACATATAATTGTTCATTCTGATTCCAATGAGCTCGATAATCAAAACTCACAATAAAATCTTCAGGTTTAAGCTCTAGAAGCCTATCCAAGCCACCTTCTGCCTCCAACCCAATGAACTGGGGAATTACAGAGACTTCTACGTTTCGGGGAACATTTTCCAGCCTGATCGGAATATTCATAAATTCAACCGCTCCGATACTCTGAATATCTGCACTCAGGGTCACGGCCGATGTATCCAGGCTAAATAGCTGAGATGGTTCCATAGAGATCGGGAGTGAAATTGACACATCTGCATCAACATCGGATATCTGGAAAGGTGGAACTGTGATACTGGTTAGTTCATTGAGCAGTGAAACAGGTCCATGCACCATCACCTTGCTCGGTATGACTCTGAAATCACCAACTAGCATATATCCCAATGCAGGTTCAATATCAGCTTGTACATTTATATTGAGTTCTTTATGAGCCATGCGTTCAACACTTACCCATATTGATTCTGGCTCAACAATGTGTAGCAGATCTAACTTGTAATCCCTGGGCATAATAAATTTATCGGGATGTTCAGCATAATACTGATTTAGATAATAAACCTGGGTGTTCTTGGTTTTGGTCAAATCCAGGATCAAACCGGTCTCTGACAACGGCATGGTCATATTAGCCCAAAGAAGTGTATGACCTTTTCCTCTGAATCTTGCAGTAATCATTTCTGGAATTTCATTATTAAAGGCCTTCTCTTCAGAAAGTCCGTCAATTCGCAGAGGAATATCTAAATCAAAATAATACTCAATGTCGGTGACAACAAAGAACCAAAGCAAAATTGCCAGGATCACCGATCCCAATTTTATCTGAACGTCTGTTGTGAATATTCTTTTTAACATTCGATTAATATAAATTTATTGTCTTCAGGCACAAAGCCTTCGACACTTTTCATTGTGTTGTTTTCAAAACAACATTTTGGTAAAAATGAAAAGGCGATGTACCCAAAAAACAAGATAAACATCGCCTTTATATTTCAAATCGGGGTAGTTTTGCTAACCCGATGAGTTTGGATCAGGAGTGATTTACTCCTTCTCTCCCTCATCTGTATCACCTGCTTCAGTTTCTGGGGCTTCAGGAGCCTCTTTCACTTCTTCAGGGGTCTCAGCAACTTCTGGAGCTACCTCAACCTCTTCTACTTCCTCGACCTTCTCTACTTTTGTCTTTTTAGGAGCAGCCTTTTTCTTGGCGGGCTTCTTCTCAGCTTTCTCAGCTGGCTTCTTCTCAGCTTTTGCAGCTGGCTTCTTTTCAGCTTTTGCAGCTGGTTTCTTTTCAGCCTTCGCAACGGGTTTTTCTTCAGCTTCACGGATTTTGCTAAGAATAGCCTCTGGTATCTCAAGTTTATCACTTACCTGGTCTTGACCACGGATAAACTCATCGATATCATTGCGTTCTTTATCCTTGATGGCTGAAGCATGACTGACCACAACTTTTTTCTCAGTCGCGTCAACTTCAACAACCTTCACGTCAACTTCAGCATCCACTTCAAACTGATCCAGGATTTCTTTGCGTTCCTTCTTGCGGAAGTTGCCCAATGAAATAATTCCTTCTACATCAGTATCTGGGAAGCTAAGGATGACACCCTTTTCAAGAAGCTTGATAACTGTACCCTTATGGGATGTATTAACAGCAAAACGATCCTTCAGCTCTGGCCATGGATTTTCCTGGGCCTGCTTGATTCCAAGAGAGATTTTGCGTTCACTCTGAGAAATATCAAGGATTTTCACCATAATTTTGTCACCACGATTCACGATTTCCTTGGGATGGCGAACTTTACTCGTCCACGATAGATCAGAAATGTGAACCAAACCGTCGATACCTTCTTCAAGTTCAATGAAAGCACCAAACTGTGCCAGGTTTCGGACAGTTCCCTCATGGACCGAACCAACGAGATATTTCTCTTCAATGGTTGTCCATGGGTCGGGTTGTAGCTGTTTTACTCCGAGGGAGATTTTATGGTTTTCAGCATCGACAGAAAGCACAATGGCATCAATCTCATCACCCACAGTAAATACATCTGAAGGATGTTTTATGTGCTGAGTCCATGAAATCTCTGAGATGTGAACAAGTCCTTCAACACCAGCAGTCAGTTCAACAAAGGCACCATAGTTAGCAAGGCTAACAACCTTACCATTGACAGTTGTACCTTCTGGGTATTTTGCAACAACACTTTCCCAAGGATGGGGTTTGAGCTGTTTGAGACCCAAGGAAACTCTCTGTTTGACTGTATCATAATCGATAACCTTAACCATGATATCCTCATCCAGACCGACAACCTCTGATGGATGATTAACACGACCCCAAGAGAGGTCGGTGATATGGAGCAGACCATCGATTCCACCCAGGTCAACAAACACACCAAAATCGGTGATGTTTTTAATCCGACCTTCGAGAATCTGGCCAACTTCGATTTCTTCCAAAAGTTTACTGCGTTGTTCCTTAAGGCTCTCTTCGAGTAATTCCTTACGGGAGACGACAATATTTTTACGAAATTCGTTGACCTTAACGATCTTGAATTCGAAAGTTTTTCCTACATAAGCATCGAAATCTCTGATGGGTCTTACATCCAGCTGTGAACCAGGCAAGAATGCATCAACACCGAGGATATTTACAACCATGCCACCCTTGATACGACGGGAAATGGTACCTTCAACAGTCTCAGCATCAGCATATTTCTGCTTAACATTATTCCAGACACCCATGAATTCAGCTTTGCGTTTGGACAACACAGCCTGGCCAAGTTTGTCTTCGATACGCTCTAAAAAGAGCTCAATGGTATCACCGATTTCCGGTACATCATCATCAAATTCATGACGAGGAACGAGACCTTCAGATTTGAATCCAAAGTCCACCATAACCTCTTTATCACTCACTGAAATGATACGAGCTTGAACCAGCGACTGCTGATCCAGATCAATCACCGCATGATCTAACAATTCCTGGTAAGCAATTGCCTCTTTGCTGGTTACTTCCTGATCTTCAGGTAATTCACCCTGCTTTAGGGTTTTAATCTCAGCAAAAAGATCATTCATCAAGGCACGTTTCCCTTGAGAAACATCAGGAGTATCGCTGGGGGCATCGATAGGAGCATCGCTGGGGGCAGCTTCTTCAGTAAGCTCTGCTTCCGGAGCTACTTCTTCAGCAGCCTCAGCCACTGGTTCTGCCTCAACAACAGGTTCTTCTTCTACTACAGCAGTATCTTCAGAAACCGCTTCGGTGGTTTCTTCAACTTTCTCCGCAGGTGCTTCTCCAACAGCAACTTCTGGTGCTGCTTCTTTAGTCGCTTCTTCAGGTGCTGTTTCGGCCACGGCTTCTTCAGCAGGGGCTTCTGGGGTTTCCTCGGCGGGCGTCGTCTCGACGGCGTCTTGGGGTTCAGCGGATACTTCGGCTGCTTTTTCTACTTCATCAACCTTTGCATCCTTGTCTTGTTTCTTGGTCATTAAGTTTCCTCCATTTGACTTCGCTGTCTCCACCCTGGAGACAATAAATTCTATCTGATCATCGATACTTAATTCTGTAGTATCGAGAGTAATTGCATCTTTTGCTGCTTTCATTGGTGCCAACTTACGCTTGGCATTATGTTCATCTCTTTCGAGAATCGCTTTTTCCAATTCTTCTACTGATTTATCGATGCCCTGTTGAGCAAAGTCCTTCTGCCTACGTAAAGCTCGAACTCGCACATCAGCCACCATGTAGATCTTGATATCCGCGTCAGGGAAAACAACCGTCCCTATATCGCGACCCTCAAGGACAACATCATGGGATTTGGCGACCTCTCGCTGAACACCTAATAAACGCTTCCTCACGCCAGCAATAGCGCTGACATCTGCCACAAGGGCAGTTACCTCGGGAGATCGAATTTCCTCACCCAATAGCGTTCCATCAAGGTAGATTTCCTGACTATCTTCATTAAATGAGACTTCTAAATCAAGTCCATCCAACATATCCTGAAGCTTGTCAACCTTCGATAAATCAATGTTCTCATTGATTATTTTTAATGTGATAGCCCGATACATTGCACCGGTATCGATGTGTCGAAAATTTAATTTTTGGGCAACACCGTGAGCCGTTGAACTCTTTCCGGAAGCAGCAGGGCCATCAATAGCAATAATCATTTCAAAAAGCCGCTTTAATCAATATTATTTTATATACTCGTTTCAAAGCCGCGCAATATAGACGACCATTGATGCCAACACAACCCAGAATAACTGACCTAAATAATTGAATTTAATAAGGAGGAGACTGTTGTGACTACTTGATCCGATACCCTTTATCCTCGTACTCCAGCACCCAATTTACGATGATACCAATATCCATACGTTGGGTTGCCCCTAGAAACCGTCTATTTCTGAAGTAGTAAGAAGAAAAATCCTGTTTGGTTTCCTTCTCCATATCATCACCCAATGATTCAAGTCGTTCTTGCCATATGAGGATATTTGATTTACGCAGATCCAGCCAACCACCACTGGTCCACTTCTCAACATTTTCAGGGGTTATATCAAGTACCGTGCGACCCTCAAAATTGGGTACTGAAATATCAGGACCGCGTAAAAAGGTATGACCATCTTTCAACAAAATCGGTGTACCAACGGAGAGGATTGTAGATCGCAATTCTTTATTGCTGAGAATTTCTGTTTCCATCTGAGCTGCCAGTTCCTCAGCATCAGCTTCTAATACAGCTGAGATATTGCCTTTGAGTTGCTTTAAGATGTATACTTCATACAATAGCTTTGTTAATCGGGGTGGACCCAGCAGCTCGAAAGCCACACTGTCTTTCCCGGTCTTTTCTTCAAGGGCTTCCATCTTTTCCAGGGCATCCTTACGAATCAACCCGGCACGATATGAAGGAGTCAGAACGGATGAATCAAGACTGGATATAATGTCGTTACCTGTGTTTCCACCCCGTATCTCCAGAAGTGTCAAATCTGCAATTTCCTCTGGAGTGACAAACTCCATCTGCCCTTCCCCAGTCAAAACCGAGAATTCCCCAGCAGAGAAGTAGCCATTTTCTCCAGCATCAATATAGACGGATTCCAGACATTCATCCCCGAGCCGGTCCCAGGTAGATTCTGGCGACTTGCTCAGAGTATTGCCTAACACGGTTGCCTCACTCGGTACTGAATCGAAGAGCGGAATGTGACTTCCACGCTTAATGACCTTGCCGTAGCCAATTTTTTTCCAGGCAATGGCTGCAGTGGGTTTTATTTCCTTTACGATGGGTGCATGCGGGGTGCGACCTAATAACCACAGCAACATCGTATGGGCTCCAGCTAGCGAGGACTTACTCATGAGCATTTTGGAAGGTTTGTCTTCAGAATGTGTATAAGGAATATTAAAACCCATTCCACCAGTTCCACTGGTACCTACCTTTAAATACAATTTAGTATCAGCCTTACGCATACTTTCGATGAGTATTTGTACGTGACGAATTAATTGTGGGATGTAGAGGGTGGAAATCATTCGTTCAACCGTCTCAATCAGCTTGTCATCGCCAGATCTGCCTTTGCGGATATCATTTATTTGGGCTCGGAGCTCAGCAACTATCTGATATACATTCTGATATGCAAAGGCTGTGGCAGTATTGATACAGTCGATGAGTATCTGTGGTTTATGAGCATCCATAATCTGATATAATTTGGAGTTATTAATGATATCAGGACCAAGATCATCGTAAATATCATGAATCATTAATTCTACCTGCTCAGGTTTGGAATAAATATCTGCTTTAGATAGATAGCTTAACTCATCACGTACAAAAAGGTCACCATGAACCGAAATTATTTTTGTCCCTTGATTGAGAGGATGATTTTCCAGAATGGTCTGGATTTCTTCAGCTTCATTCTCCCTCAATGAGGTCACAATCAACTCAGATGGTTTTTCTTCCAGTAATTGTTTGGCAATAGCTTGACCAACAAGTCCCCAACCACCAAAAATCAATACGCGTTTCCCTTTAATGTCCATGTGCCAATTCCTTCAATTTTGCGATCTCTGTATTTGACAGCTCCCGATACTTCCCCAGGGGTAGATCATCTACTCTTAAAAATGCAAATTGCTCTCGGTGGAGTTTGACCACCTTGTGACCCAGAGCCATAAAAATTCTCTTTATTTCGCGTTTACGACCCTCCCTAAGAATGAGTCTGATTTCAGTAAATCTTTCGAAATAGTTGTAATCAAGAATCTCTGCGATTGCAGGTGTTTTAGCTTCAATATTTATGCCAAGCGGTATGCGGTCCAGGTCATCCTTACTCACTTGCCCCAACACACGAACGGAATAGGTTTTTGGTATCTGAAACTTTGGATGGGTCAGACTATATGCCAGATCACCATCATTGGTTAAGATGATAACCCCGGTGGTATCGTAATCCAACCTTCCCACCGGATAGATTCTCTCCTTTGAAGGAACTAAATCTATGATTGTGGTCCTGCCGTAAGGATCATTTGTGGTAGTGATAACCTGCGTGGGCTTATTCAGAAGATAATATTGATAGTTTGCTTCAAGAACGATTTGCTTCCCCTGAAATATGACTACATCTGTTGCTGGATTAACACGTGTCGCCGGATTACTCTCAACCTGGCTGTTGATCGTCACCAAACCTTTTTGGATCAGGTCATCACACACTCGTCGTGAACCAAGACCAGCCATAGCCAGATAACGATTAAAGCGTATCTGCTCTTCAGGATTTTCAGTCATATTACTCAAGATGTTTTATATGATCTCGAAAAATTATTGCTGGCTAAACCAGTTCGTCCTGATCCTCGGCCAAGATATCCTCAACTTCTCTGAGTCGTGGCAAATCTTTGACTGAGTTAAGACCGAAATACTGTAAGAATTCTGTACTTGTACGATAAAGGAGGGCACGTCCAGGACCATCCTCCCGACCTCGAATTTCCAATAATTTTCGATCTAACAAGGTTCTCAATGACGAGTCTGAACTAACGCCCCGAATCGATTCAATATCGTTCCTGGTGACAGGTTGCTTGTAACTGACAATAGCCAGGGTTTCAAGTGCAGCCTGAGATAAACGGAGTTTTCCAGATTTTGAAAAGAGCCCTTTGATAAAAGGTTCAAATTGAGCATTGGTGACAATCTGATAACCTCCGGCAACTTCTTTGATAAAGAATGCTCTATCTGATTTTTCATAATCCGAAGACAATTCGCTAATGACTTCGCCAAGGGGAATTCTGCTACTACTATCACCCAGGCACGTATTAAAACGAGCTTCTGTCAACGGTTCCGGAGTGGCAATCAACAAGGCTTCAACGATCTGTTTTAATTCATTAATTTCCAAAGGTTTTACCTCTTGATATAAGTAGATCATCAAACAATTTTGATTGTTTTACTTTGACCTGACGATTTCTCAACATTTCAAGTATTGCCAGAAAAGTAACCACCACAACCAAACGAGATTCAAATTTCTCCAGTAGACCGGCAAAACTCAATTTGGCATTGGCCTGAAGCAAACCGTTCAGAAATCCGATTTGCTCGCTCAGTGTGACTTCCTCAACTGCAACAGAATGAGTCACAGGTTCCTCATAGTTTTTAATGAGGTATTGGAAGGTAAGCATAATATCATAAAGCTTGACATCCTCCAGGATAGCTGTGTTATCCTCTTGTTGGGGACTCCATGTTGCCGGAATATTATAATAGTGTGGGCGCTCGAATCGCTCCATTTCAGAAAATGTCGCGGTAGCTTCCTTGTACCGTTTGTATTCGAGTAGCATATTCATCAGCTCGGTGCGAGGATCTTCTATCTCCTCATCACCATTGGCTTCAATGGGTAACAACATACGGGCTTTGATTTTCATCAGCGTGGCAGCCATGAGCACAAAATCACCTGCAGAATGAAGTTTCAGTTCCTTGGCAAGATCAACATATTCGAGAAAATCTTTTGTGATTTGAGCAATGGGGATATCATAAATATTTAATTCATCGCGTTTAATCAAAAACAACAACAGGTCCAGGGGACCTTCAAACATTTCAAGATCGATACGGTGGAGTTGATTTTTCATCAGGAACGTCCGGCGGGTACAAATCCTAATTTTCGATAGACTTTACTGATGGTTTTTGAAGCCATATACCTCGCTCGGCCAGCTCCTTCATCCAGTATCCCGTTGAGATAACCCTTGTCACTCATGATTTTGTCATAGCGCTCTTGAAATGGTTCTAAAAAGGCAACCAGAGCATCAGCCAGCTCACCTTTAAATCCGCTATACTGTTGGCCTTCAAAACGAGTAACAACCTCAGATGCTTGCATATCATTCAATATGGCATAGATAGTCAACAAATTTCCAATTCCTGGCCGATTGAGTGATTCTGGTGTAATCTCACTGGCAGAATCAGTAACTGCGCGTTTAATTTTGCGTCTCAATACATCAGGTGGATCCAGTAGAGATATATAATTATTCTCGTTGCTATCAGACTTGGACATCTTTTTATCCACATCTTGTAGGCTCATGATTCTCGCTCCAGCCTTGGGAATAAATGGCTCTGGAACTTTAAAGGTGGGACTATATGTATTGTTAAACCGACTTGCTATATCTCGGGTTAACTCGAGGTGTTGTTTTTGATCAGCACCCACAGGAACGAGATCTGTTTGATATAGCAGAATATCCGCAGCCATCAGTGCAGGATAAGCATATAAACCTGCATTGATATTGTCCCCATGACGCTTTGATTTATCCTTAAACTGTGTCATTCTGTTCAATTCACCCATGTAGGTGTAACAGTTTAACACCCAGGCAAGTTCGGCATGCTGAGGTACATGAGATTGAATAAAAATGACATTTTCTTCAGGATCAATGCCTGCTGCCAGATATTGTGCGGCAAAGGACAAGCATCTATTTCTTAGATCAGCAGGCTTCTGCCGAACCGTGATAGCATGCATATCGACGACCATAAAAATGCCCAGATAATCTTGTTGCATCTGGACCCAATTCCGCATCGCCCCTACATAATTCCCGAGGGCTAGATGTCCTGAAGGTTGAATTCCTGAAAGCAGGATTGGCTTTTTATCTTTTTGTGTTTCACTCATAATTTAAGCATCTTCAATTTTATAGGACACGCATGGTTCTAGTGAATAATTTCGCATATTTTTCAAGAAAAAGATCTGGATGTTCTTGGTTTAGACTATTCAATTTCACAAAACCTGAGGCATGAATAAAATCTCCGTCCCCTAGAGCTATGGCGACATGGGAGATCTTTGCTGTTCTCTCAGAAAAGAATATCAAGTCTCCAGCTGCCCAGCATGCAAAATCATCGTCAACCCTGGTACCAATATCAGCTTGCTGGTAGGCATCCCGAGGGAGTTTTATTCCATTCAAACCATATACGGTTTGGACAAAACCAGAGCAATCAAAACCCTTGGGTGATCGGCCACCCCAATGGTATTGGATCCCCTGAAATCGTAAGGCGGTTTGAATCAGCTGCTCCACATCAACGGAATCCATCAAAGCCCGTGGACTGTTTTTAACCCACCCCTGGACACCGTCTGGTAAAAGCAAATGCACCCATCCCCTTTGTTGGTCTAACATGGGGAGCCGTGATAAGAGAGTAATATCCCGGATGCTACTTGATTGACTATCAGGACTCTGATGTATCCAGGAAATTTGCTCACCATGGTGGTAAAATGTATGATTTTCCCACCTAGCAGGTTTTTCCACGATAAAGAACCGCGCTACCCAGCCTTCATAGCCATCTTCCTGTCTTACGCGAAGCCAATCGCCTTGCTCCTCGAGCACTGCCAATGTTTCGCCTAGGTGAGTTTGTGAAGTTGTTTCAGATTTAAATGCTGCATCTCTATATATGAAAGCAATGCTGACATTTGTTAACATCTGTAAGGCCAATTTGCCCCTCCTTTGCGAGGAGGAATTTAATCGCTGATAACGGTGAAACAAGGGTTGCTAAATTCTGTCATCTCACCAAACCTGGATCTTCTCCCTACACGAAAAATAGTGTTTGCCCACTACTAGGCTTTACAGTAAATAGTCGCTATGTCAGATGAAACACTTCAACGCTTTCAGCGATATCCCGCATCTACATTCTGAGAACTAAATCTGGTTAATATGGACCCTTTATCATTTTCAACTGCTAAACTTCGCCTCCTTGAACAAATTCAAAATGCCTGTCTGGAATTTCAATCAGGTAATGTACCTCGCATGATTCGATGTAAAGTGGAAGTTGAAAATGTAGCAGCTATGCAATGGTTGGCCTGTCAATCCATTCCCATCAAGACTTACTGGGCAAATCGCAACCAGGAATTTAAAATGGCTGGTATTGGGGTTGCTCATGAAATCTCAGGACAGGAAACTCCTGACCTAAAAAAACTCTTTCAAGAATTACATCTATTTCTGGATCCAAAATATCCAGAACTCCGTTATTACGGCGGTTTCCAATTCAATCGAGGCAGCAAACCCTCTCAGGAATGGAAAAGTTTTGGCGCCTATCGCTTCATCATTCCTCAATTTGAGCTTCATCGATCTGAAGCCGGGACGTTTTTAGTATACAACTTTCTGCACGAAGGCAGAGATTCCAAATTGCCTGGTGACCTCACCAGACAGCTTGATGATGTTCAATTTGAACTCACATTGAGTGATTGGGAAGAGCGTACTATTCTTCATCGGCGGGATATCCCGGATCGGGCTGAATGGCAATCCTCCCTGGATACTGCCCTGGAAGAAATGGGTGACGGCAAATACGAGAAAGTTGTTCTGGCTAGAAAAGCTACGCTGACCTTCAATGATCCAGTAGATCCAGTTGCCTATTTGCTACGCCTGAGGAGAATGACAGAAGAAACTTTTAATTTCTATTTCCAGGCAGATGAAGGTCATGCCTTTCTAGGAGCCACACCGGAGAGATTGTTTAGACGACAAGGACGTACACTCCATACCGAAGCCATCGCAGGCACTCGACCCAGAGGACTAACAACTCGCGATGATGAACGCTACGCCAGAGCACTGCTGAATTCAGAGAAAGAAGTTAGAGAGCACAGTATTGTTGTTGATATGATCCAAAATGTCCTGGAAAAGTATTGCCATAATCTGGTTATGGATGAAAAAGTTCAAATTACACGGCTTTCGCATGTCCAACATCTCTGCAAACATTTCAAGGCTGAACTGGATCCCGAAACCAGCGATGCGGATTTAATTGAAGCCTTGCATCCTACGCCTGCCATGGGTGGTTTTCCCACCGATATCGCGCTGGAAGCAATCGATGACCTGGAGCCCTTCAACCGTGGTTGGTATGCGGCTCCCATAGGATTTGTGGGTCACGATCACACGGAGTTTGTTGTAGGTATCCGCTCAGCTTTGGTTGAGCAGGAACGGGTTTCCCTGTATTCAGGAGCAGGAATTGTGCTAGGGTCAGATCCAGCAGAAGAATGGCAGGAGATCGAAGACAAAATCAGCAAATTTTTAAAAGCACTGGATCTTTAGACTCACCCTCAACAATTTTCAGCGATATTTCGCCCTTCAGTTTTGTCACTTCATTCAAAGTCCATCTTCATTAGATTACAGGCTATGAGATTTATTCAATTCTTTACATTTATTGGGTTTGCATTATAATGATAAACAACCTTGATGTTGGAACCGTGCTTGTTGAGGAGCTGACACGCTTTGGTGTCACCCAGTTTATTATTTCACCTGGATCAAGATCCACCCCTCTCACCGTGGCAATTGGCAGGCACACCAATGCAAACACTACGGTCCATTATGACGAGCGTGGTGCGGCTTTCTATGCTTTAGGTCATGCACGCGCCACCGGTATACCAGCAGTTCTGGTTTGCACTTCAGGCACAGCAGTCGCCAACTATTTTCCGGCAGTTATCGAGGCTTCCATGGATAATGTTCCCTTGATTATCATCAGTGCTGATCGTCCACCCGAGCTCATTGATGTGGGAGCGAACCAGGCCATATTCCAGCAAGACATCTATGGTGTTTACCCTCGACTTGCCCTGAATCTTCCCCCTCCGGATTCAAAAACATCGCTACCTGATCTCCTGAGCCAAATTGATGCACTCTATGATGCAAGCACTGGCAACCGTCCAGGGCCTGTCCATTTGAACTGCCAATTTCGAGAACCCTTGCTCCCAGATATAGCCCATTCCACAGATGATGTACTTTTAGAGACAGATTGGTATCGAAGCAACTCGAGATTTACGGATCAGGCTGAGCAGGCACAACCTCTCCCTACGGACAAACTACAACTCGTGGCAACAAATTTTATGGCATCCAGGCGTGGACTTATCGTGGTGGGTCGGTCTGTAAACAGTCGGTGTAACCAAGATATTCTTCAGCTAGCGGAAACCTTGCATTTACCTGTGTTGCCAGATATTCAATCCAAGTTACGTTTCACCTCCCACACTCAGATCGTCAACCATTTTGATCTGGCCCTACTCAGTGATGAGTTTCAACAGCTTAAACCAGATTTCATGATCCAACTCGGGGGAGTTTTTAGCTCAAAACGCCTCTTGAACTATCTTGATGATCCAGACATTTATTATGTTTCTGTTAAGGAGACCCCTGAGCGAATTGATCCAAACCACCAGGTAAATATCAGTATTCAAGCCAATGTTGTAGATTTTTGCCAAAACATGGTCTCACTAGATAGCAGGCAAAATGATCAATGGCTGAAATCATGGCAAGATGCTGAAAAACGAACCGCGCTTTCTGTTACAAGCCTTTTAAATGACCAACCCCAGCTCTCTGAACCAGGTATCAGTTACCAACTCTCAAAATTATTACCCAGTCAACATGCACTCATGTTGGCCAACAGCATGTCAATTCGGGAGATGGAAATGTTTGGAGCTGCCGGGGACTTCCAGGGGGACATATTTGCGAACCGAGGTAGCAGTGGGATTGATGGTTTGTTAGCTACTGCAGCGGGATATGGCTCTGGGTCGGCTGGTCCTGTTACCCTTCTCATTGGAGATCTGGCCTGCTTACATGATTTGAACTCGCTCCAGCTAATCAAAATGGCTGAACATGCTATCATCATGGTTGTCGTTAATAATGATGGCGGCGGCATCTTCAGCTTCCTCCCAGTACAAGCTGAAACTGACGTTTTTGAACCCTTCTTTGGGACTCCCCATGGACTGACCCTGAAACATGCTGCGTCTATGTTTGACCTGAATTATTCAAATCCAAAAGACATGGATGAATTTCTGATCGCCTATAGCGAAGCCACACAGCAATCTGAGCCAATCCTTATAGAACTTTTTACAAATCGAACCGAAAACCACCACTTCCACCAGCAAATTTTTGAAAGCCTTCGTGAATCAAGTTAGACCAGTCTACGAATGGAATTACAGACTTGAGGGGAAAAGCGAGGGATTCCCACTTCTCTGGTTACATGGTTTTATGGGCACTGGGGATGATTGGCTTGAATTAGTACAAAACCAATTCTCAGACTATTGCAATATTCTCATAAATCTTCCTGGCCATGCTGGATCTGTGATTCCAGCAAAAACACAATTCACAGATATCCTTGATGCCCTTGTCAAGCGACTTGTAGCCTCAGGCTTTGAAAAATTTATTCCCATCGGGTATTCCATGGGAGGGCGAATAGCATTTCATCTTCAACAACATGTACCAGAGCGTATCCCAGCCCTTATTTTTCTTTCCAGTGCGCCTGGATTGAAGACCAATCTTGAGCGACAACAAAGAAAAATTGAAGATGAGCAATTAATGAACAAGATGGAAGAGCTTGGATCTTCTGCCTTCCTCGAGGAGTGGTATTCATCAGGATTGTTTGGAGATATCAAACATAATTCAGCCCTATTTACCAAATTATGTCACGCCAGATCAGATAACGATGCAAGACAATTGCGTCAGGCACTGGAACTGATGGGCAATGGAGCCCTAGCTTCCCTCTGGGATCATTTGAAGGGTATTGCGGTGCCTGCATTGCTTATGACGGGAGAGTTGGACTCAAAATATTTTCAACTCAATCAGGAAATAAACCGGGATATTTCAGAAAGCAGCCATCGTCAAGTCGCAGGTGCCGGGCATGCTTTTCATCTTGAAAAACCATTGGAAACAGCTCGTATAATTAGACATTTTCTGAGCGAAATAATTGAAGGAGAATAGCGTGTCATCTATTAAGTGGGAATCTGCCGGCGAATACACTGATATTCGTTATCATAAATACAATGGAATTGCCAAAGTAACCATTAATCGGCCTGAGAAACGCAATGCGTTCAGACCGCTCACCGTCATGGAAATGATCAAAGCATTTGAGGATGCCCGTGAGGATCCTGAAATTGGAGTTGTAATACTAACAGGCGAAGGTGAAAAAGCCTTCTGCTCCGGCGGTGATCAAACCATTCGGGGAGATTCTGGCTATGAAGATGGTGAAGGAGTTCACAGACTGAACGTGCTTGATCTGCAGCGTCAGATTCGCACACTTCCCAAACCCGTCATTGCCATGGTTGCCGGATACTCAATTGGAGGTGGACATGTCCTGCATCTGGTCTGTGATCTTACCATCGCGGCTGATAATGCAATTTTCGGACAGACCGGACCAAAAGTCGGCTCTTTTGATGGTGGCTATGGCTCCAGCTATATGGCCCGCATTGTAGGGCAGAAAAAAGCTCGGGAGATCTGGTACCTGTGCAAACAGTATTCTGCTCAAGAAGCACTAGACATGGGTTTGGTAAATACGGTTGTCCCTTACGCAGATCTTGAGCAAGAAACTGTGGCCTGGGCATCGAGAATTCTGGAACATTCTCCCCTATCTATACGATTACTAAAATCCGCCTTTAATGCAGATGTTGATGGTCAAACTGGGCTGCAGGAGCTTGCTGGCAATGCTACCCTTTTATACTACATGTCCGAGGAAGCTCAGGAAGGTCGGAATGCCTATAATGAAAAACGCAAACCGGATTTCAAGAAATATCCCTGGCGCCCTTGACCACATCAAAAAGACCTGCTCTTAAGTTATGGATTCAGGCGGCTCGCCCCTGGACCCTGGGCGTTGCCATATCTCCTGTATTTATGGGGACGATAATCGCTTATTCAGATAGTGGAATTCAATGGCTGGCAGCCATAGCCGCTTTGTTTGGAGGAATTTTCATTCAGGTCGGTACCAATCTGGCTAATGATTATTTTGATTTTAAAAAGGGTGCTGATACAGAGTCAAGAGTCGGACCCCAAAGGGTTACACAATCTGGACTTATTGCTCCCAGGATCGTGAGAAATGGCTTCATTGCCAGCTTCAGTATAGCGTTTATTCTGGGTATATATCTAGTTTATCTGGGAGGATGGCCCATTGTCGCTATTGGTCTTCTCTCGTTGCTTTTTGGTGTGATTTATACTGGAGGCCCATTCCCCCTAGCCTATTATGGACTGGCAGAAGTCCCAGCATTTCTCTTTTTTGGACCTATAGCATGTGCTACAACGACTTATGTACAGACCGGGACCTGGAACACTGCTGCGCTGATTGTAGGATCTTCAGCCGGCTTCTTTTCTGTAGCCTTATTATCCATCAATAATCTTCGAGATTATAAAGAGGATCGAAAAGTGAACAAACGTACCCTTATCGCTCTTTTTGGTCGTCGTTTTGGTGTAATAGAATATGGCTTTTCCATATTGGCCGCTACACTGCTACCCCTCATATTCCTATTTGTTTCCCCAGAGCACTCCTTGGTAGGAATTACTGCTATATCTAGTCTTATGGCTCTCCATGCCCTTCGAATTACGGTCAATTACAGGGAATCATCTGAGTTATATACGGTTTTAAAAATGACCAGCAAATTGCAGATCATTTTTACTATCATTTTCATGATCACCTGGGTGATTTGAGGAAGTCCTACCGGATATGGATCTTAACGTACCAAATTTTGCAGGAATCACTCTACTACCCCAGTTCCAGAATATCCCTCTTGAACTTGATTCTGCACGACTTTACAAATTTTCATTACCGTTCAAGCGACCACTTGTATTAAAACATACTACCCTGAACCATAGAAATGGTCTTATCCTTATACTCACCGATATACATGGACATGTTGGCCTAGGTGAGATCAGTCCTCTCCCGGGGTTTAGTCGTGAAACACTGGAAACAGTCCTACTAAACACCACGATGCTGCTAGACAAAATTATGAAAACCGGTGAATTTACGTCCCACTGCAATCCAAGCGGTGGACAGAGCTGGGAAAATAGCGCATCACCTTCTGTGGCATATTTTGGTGTGGAAACAGCAATTCTTTCACTCCTGGCCAGCCTTAACGACGTATTACCAGGTGTTATGCTGTTTGGGAAATCCAGTCGCAAAGTTCCGATAAACGGCTTAATCAGGGGTTCACTATCAGACTGGGTACCAGAAGCGGAAAGAATGATAAATGAGGGCTATAAAACACTTAAAATAAAAGTGGGTCGTATTAATAGCGTGTTGGAAGCCAGGGGTATCCAGGATATTCGAGCATTCGTGGGTCCAGACATACAGCTTCGTCTCGATGCAAACCGTAGCTGGGACCTGGAAACAGCCATTGAATTTGGTAAAGCGGTTGAGCCTGCGCAAATTGAATATATTGAAGAGCCGCTCCATGATCCCGTTGATCTTCCAAGATTCTTTGATGCATGCGGTGTCCCCTTTGCCTTTGACGAAACCCTACACCAGATTATGGATCCAACCATCTCATTCGAATCCTACACGGGTCTAAAAGCTTTGGTTTTGAAACCTACCCTCATTGCGTGTACCGCCAGGTTCATATCACTGGTTAATCAGGCGAAAGCAAAGGGTGTGCTGCCAGTATTATCTTCCAGTTACGAAAGCGATGTCGGCTTGACCGCTCTGGCACAGCTGGCAAGTTCAATAAGTGGTGAGGATATCGCGGCAGGATTGGATACTCGATCTGCATTGGCTGCTGGAACCACAAAGTCGCCAGTATCCATTCAAGATGGATGGATGTCCGCTCAATCATTAACCACACAGGAATTGGATCTAAGCCACTGTGAATTACTCTACCAAAGCTAAGCCGATCCGCCAGCACCCTCTGTTTGATGCAGCTCAAAAGCATCCCTCGAACCCGGCTTTACTCATCGGGAAGCAGACATTATCATATTCTGAGCTCTATTCACAATCAAAGCAATTGGCTATTGGATTATCTCACAGAGGGCTTGAGCCAGGGCAAATTGTAGCCTTAGGCGATCTCTCTACAACGGAAATGATCATCTCAACCTGGGCTTGTATGTTGGGAGGCTTTATTGCTTTCCCCTTAAACGTGCGTTTCCCTGATGCTTCGATAGCCAATCTACTTATAGAAATCGAGCCCGCTCTCAGCATCTCAAATACGAGCTATCAAGCTCAAACCTCACTCAGTTTTATTGAGATAAACACTGTGGTGGACCAACTAGTCTCAGCTGATCCACCTCAGTTTGAGGTCGATTCAGCGGCTAGTCTGCTCATGACCTCTGGTTCTTCAGGGGGCGTCAAGTTTGTTCAACATAGTCATCACAATCATATTGAAAGCGCTAAGGGTTCGAATCAGAATATCCAACTGGACTCATCGGATCGTTGGTTAATGAGCTTGCCCCTCTATCACGTAGGTGGACTGGCCATCCTATTTCGTGCAGCGTTAACCGGTGCAGCACTCATTATTCCCGAAGAAAAAGATTCAACATTGGGAGATATTGATCAACATAAAGCCAGCCATTTATCCTTGGTTGCAACACAACTTCAAAGATTTATTAGAGCGGAGTCAGGTCCAGGAATTCTCAGAGGTTTGAAAGCCATCCTTTTAGGTGGAAGTGCCATCCCTCCTGCTCTCATTCAGGAGTCGTTGGACCTGAACCTGCCCATCTATGTGAGCTATGGATCAACTGAAATGGCATCACAGATTACAACGACCCAGACAGTCAATCGAAGTGCAGCTCTCCAGAATTCAGGGAATTTACTTCCGGGGAGAGAATTAATCATATCTCATGCAGGCGAGATTCTGGTTAAAGGTGAGACCCTGGCTCAGGGGTATTTGCAAAACTCAAGGATCATTGAAATACGCGATGAGGAGGGTTGGTTTCACACCGGAGACGTCGGATATACGAATGTGCGAGGAGAATTAACTGTCACAGGCAGAATGGATAACCAATTCATTTCCGGTGGAGAAAATGTGCAGCCCGAACATATTGAACGATTGCTATGCAATATCCCAGGAATCTTAAATGCCATTGTTATCCCCCAGAAAGATGAGGATTTTGGAGATAGACCAGTAGCATTTCTTGAAATTAATGAAGGTGTACCTGATGGTGAAGAAATCAGGCAACAATTAAGAAGTCACCTACCTGGATATATGCTTCCAATAGCATATTATGAACTCCCCTCAGATTTATCAAAGGACAGTTTTAAAATTTCTCGGAAAGAATTGACTGAGCTGACAAACACTGGAAACAAACATTTGCACTCCCTCTTATAATTATTAATTAGTCCTCATGAAAAATGATAACACAAATTCGAAAACTTCTCGTCTTGACTCCTTTATAGATAACCCCCGCAAAGCGATCTGGACACTCGGCTTACCTGTGATGACTGGCATGGCTGTTCAAACCTTATATAGTATCGTAGATATGTTATTTGTGGCCCGAATTTCTGTGAATGCTATCGCAGCACTGGGTTTTAATTTACCGCTGTTCTGGATGGCAATGGGTATCAGTTTTGGTTTGGGTACTGGAGTGACTGCCGTTATAGCCCGTTTCATCGGTGCCAGGGATCATGCTGCAGCCACCAACGTCGCCGAACATGGACTCCTCCTGGGCTTGGTCATTGGTGGAGCCTTTAGCACGGTAGGTCTTCTTTTTGGAGAAGAAATTCTAATCCGCTTAGGTACACCTGATGTACTAATGGCCGATACTCTGGCTTACTTTCAGGTGATCGCTGGTGGGTTTATCTTCATGATTACTGGTATCTTCCTGCGCTCCATATTTAGTGGAGAGGGTGATACAAAAACCCCTGTCAAAATTCAGATTACTAGCACCATCATTAATATCATTCTAGATCCGATTCTCATATTTGGATTTGACATGGGTGTACGTGGTGCTGCCCTGGCTACAGTATTGAGCATGATTGTGGCCGTAGTTATGTACTCAAGAGTAATTCTTTTCAAAAAAGCGACATTGCTACAGTTGAATTTTAAATACTTCAAGTTTAAATCAATATTTGTTAAGGATATTTTCCGTATTGGTATCCCTTCCTCACTCTCAATGATCATAATGTCCATGGGTGCTGCGCTGTTCAACTGGATTCTGGTTCATTACTCTCCAGAAGTGGTGGCGGGTTACCAGATTGCAGGTCGGCTAGATCAGATATTCTTTTTACCAGTTATGGCTATCGCAGGCTCACTGGTGACACTTGTGGGAATGTTTTATGGAGCTCAACGTTTTGACCTTATCAACAGTGTTATTAAGGATGGACTCCGTTACGGGATCATCATAGGTATCGGAACTGGAACGCTCTTTTATATCATTGCGCCCTATGTTTTTAGAATTTTTACTGATGATCCAACAGTCCTTGGTGTTGCAGTCAGTATCATCAGAACCTTTTCGCCGGTATACTGGCTTATCGCTATTGGTATGATTTCTGGGCGATCCCTACAGGGTCTCGGTACTGGCATTCCATCACTGGTTATTACGGCTATTCGTGTGGCCGTGGTCAGTGGACCTCTAGCCTACTATTTCGCAGTGGTTCTGGATAAACCTTATGTCTGGGTTTGGTATGCTTCCGTGATTGCAATATTTATCGCAGCTGGAACGTCCTTGATCTGGTTGTTTGTTCGATCTCGGAAAGTACAACGAGAAGCTAGCATACGGGCTGCTTCCTAGTCTACATCACCTGAATCTAGTTCAGTCTGGGTGGACCCCGGCGTCAAAGCTTCTTTCTTCTGGAGTTCAAGAATTTTATTAACTGGTCGTTCTAGTGCCCGAGATCTAGTAGAAATCAGTTCCTGGAATTGCCGTACAGCAATATCCAGATTCTTCTCTGTTTTATTCATCACCTCAGAAAACTTATCCCACTGTTGTTGAAACTTGACTACCTCATTCATGATTTCTGAGGCACGTTGTTCCATCATAAAATTAGCTGTTGCCTGATTTAATAGAGATAAGACTGCATATAAGGTTATGGGTGAGCACAGCATGATCTTCTTGCTCAGCGCTTCTCCAATAAAGTCAGGATCTTCCTGGTTGATAAAACCATAAATGGACTCATTAGGTATAAACATCATGGCGTAATCCACAGTGCCTTTGGCAGTATCGATATAACCGCGCTTGCTGATTTCATTCAGATGCTTTCGAACATCCTGGAGGAAGGCTTTCTTCTCAATATCCTGTAACTGAGGGTCAGAGGTCTGCAGGTAATTCTCGTAATGGGCCAGAGGAAATTTAACATCCATATTGATTTCACGACTCTTCGGCAGCTTGAAGGTATAATCGGGACGCTGTCCATCATCCATGGTGGCCTGTTTGGTGTAATTGATGTTCTCCTGCAAACCCACGTACTGCAAGATATCCTCAACCAGGCGTTCACCCCATTGACCGCGCTTCTGTGAGCTGGCCAGGAGTGTTTGCAAAGTCTCCGTTGTCGTGCGGAGTCTCTGGGTTTCATCCTTGGAGGTTTCGAGCTCAGTTTTTAATTCAGTGGACCGTTGGACAATATCTTTCAAACGTCCATCCATATTTTCCAGGGATTTCTGGATTAATTTCTCTTTTTCACCAAGGTGAGATTGATTCTGTTTGCTTTGATCTTTAAATTTTTCATCAGCCAGCCGTAGAAATTCCTTCTGACTATCGCGCAACACATCCTGAGATAAACTTTTAAAACTGTCCTGGAGCTGTTCCTTCATCTCAACAAGACGTTTCTTCTCTTCCTCTAGACGATCTTTGGATTCCTCGAGGCGGGTATGGATAGTGGCATTTTGTTCACGCAATTCCAGGGCTTCAGTACGCATTTTTTCAAGTTCATTTTGAGCTCGTTCTAATTGATCCTGAAGATTGCTTCGTTCGACTTCAAGACGGGTGATGGTTTCCCGATCCTTAAAATCTACCGATCCTTGAGTTTTTCGGGCAATAAAAAAGGTGACAACTGCTGTTAAAGCAGCAATTAAAAGGGTATAGACTATTTCCATATTTACCTGCTCAGGGATTCACTCTCAAGGAGAGAGGGTAATTATAATTGATCTGCCAGATCCTGTTCAGCGACAAACTTAACTTGAATCTTGTCAAGCTTTTCGATTTCATCATAGCCCACAACGATTGAATATTCATAAACTTGTTGTACTTCCTGTGCAAAGATGCGTAGTGCGTCAACACCAGGAATAGCCAGGAGTAATTGTTTGAATTTTCCCTGATTATAATAGTACTCACCAGGTGAATCAATGGGTCGCGGGAATGAATGATAGAAGACTCGCCGGAAGGGTAGTTTTTCGGGTCCCATCGTGATTATTGGCACGATTCTCCAATCACCTCCGGCAACTTCTCTTGTGAAATCAGCATCGATATATCCCAAGTCCATGAAGGCATGGTCATCAAAAGACTCTGTCTTGCCAACCAGACCAGAACGCGTTTTGCTAAAATGCTCAATCTCATCCAAAATGCGGGGATTAATACGATAACCCACCTTAAAGTTTACCAGGACGCTATCAGGTTCAGCCTGAAGGCGTAGAGTATGAATGTCGTGGATGTCTGCCAGATATGGATCATAGGCGATATCATGCCATAAAGCTTCCAATTGAGCGCCAAGCTTCATCCGGGATTGTTGTTCATATTTGCGTTGTAAATCTTCGGTCTCATTCTGCTTTTTCGTATTAAAAAGATTGGTCAATTGATCCCTGAGCGCTACTCCTGGTAATGGGGCCACATCCTGACCGGGCATTTTGATGTCGGTGCTGGAACTCAGAGTAGGATCATCCTTGAGTCGAAGACTGGCCAATGTCCATTCAGCCAGCTCATTTTTCCAGGTGAGTAATTTTGTATATGGGACCTTATCCTCAAATCGCGCCAGAACTTTAGTGTCTCTCAGTGACAAAAGATCCATCTGGACAGTAAGTTCACCTTCCATATAGCTGTAGCGACCCAGCACCAGATAGGATTCGTAGCCTGGATCCACTTGTCTCTGAAAGACCGACTTCCATATCAAATCCTGGAGCTTGTGGGGTCGATCTACCAGATCATTTTGAAAGTCAGGGATAGAATAGGCATACAGATAGTCTGTCTCAGCCAAACCACTCTTTAAAAACCCGGGAAATCCTTGTTCCAGCCAACTTTGCTCAGCTCTGGGGCTGTGATTCTCAAATGGTTCAACAAACACCAGAATATTGTTGTTCGAGACAGGCAGAATCTCCTGAGCAAAAGCACCAGCAACAAACACCCCTAGAATGATGAACAGAATTAACTTTTTATTCATAAGCTCCCCAGATTATTCAGATTACTTGCCAAGAAAATAATTCTATGTCTGTCATGATTGCAAGAACTCATACTGAAACTAATTTTTCAACTCTCTACTCAGGATTTTCGGGCAATTTTCGCCCAACTATCTCGGAGGGACACAATCCTGTTAAATACAAGCTTATCAACTGTACTCTCAATATCAACGTTAAAATAGCCAACACGTTCAAACTGATAGCGCTCTCCTGACTTGACATTTTTCAGGGCTGGTTCAACTTTGGCATGTTGAATAATTTCAAGTGAATCAGGATTAATATTTGATCTGAAATCTTGACCTTCTTCAACTTTATCTGGATGTTCAACACTGAACAGGCGGTCATAAAGTCGAATTTCAGCATCAAGACACTTGTCAGCGGAAACCCAGTGAATAACTCCCCTAACTCGTCTGTCTGTTGGCTGTTTCCCCAGGGTATCGGGATCGATTGTACAGCGTAATTCGACAATTTCACCAGCATCATTCTTGATCACATCTTCACATTTGATTATATACCCATAACGCAATCTTACTTCTTTGCCTGGAGCAAGTCGAAAATATTTCTTTACTGGGACTTCCATGAAGTCATTATGATCGATATAAAGCTCGCGAGTGAAGGGTACAGCACGCGTACCAGCACTCTCGTCCTCAGGATTATTTACAGCCTGAAGTTCTTCAACTTTGCCCTCGGGATAATTTTCAATCACTACTTTGAGAGGTCTGAGGACTGACATCACTCTTGGTGCGATAGCATTTAAATGCTCGCGGATGTGGTTTTCAAGAATAGTCACATCAACCACGCTATTGTGCTTTGCTACACCGATATATTCACAGAAGTTGCGAATGGATTCAGGAGTGTAACCACGTCGTCTCAAACCGGATATAGTCGGCATCCTGGGATCATCCCACCCATTAACAAAACCTTCATTAACCAGTGTTAAAAACTTCCGCTTACTCATCACTGTGTAGGTAAGGTTTAACCTGGCAAATTCGATTTGCTGAGGGTGGTGAATCTCGAGTTTATCACAGAACCAGTCATAGAGAGGTCGATGATTCTCAAATTCCAGAGTACAAATCGACTGAGTTATTTTTTCAATAGAGTCGGACTGTCCATGGGTGAAATCATACATAGGGTATATACACCAATCATCACCCGTTCGATGATGATGACCATGCAGAATTCGATAAATAACCGGATCCCTCATGTGAAAATTGGGATGAGCCATGTCAATTTTAGCTTTTAGAGTCCGAGTACCATCGGGAAACTCACCGGCCTTCATTCTGGCAAATAAATCCAGGTTTTCCTCAACAGAACGATCCCTGTAGGGACTATGTTTACCAGCTTCTGTGGGAGTACCACGATATTCCCGACCCTCTTCAAGCGTCAGATCACAAACATAGGCCAGTCCATCTTCTATAAGCTTAATAGCCCATGCATAGAGCTGATCAAAATAATCAGAGGCATAGTATTCTCGGTCTTCCCAATCAAAGCCCAACCATTTGATATCCTCTTTGATTGAGTGAACATACTCTGCTTCTTCTTTGCTGGGATTGGTGTCATCAAAACGGAGATTGCACTGCCCACCGTACTTCTCAGCCAAACTGAAATTGAGGGCGATGGATTTTGCGTGTCCAATATGCAGATAGCCATTGGGTTCTGGTGGAAATCGGGTATGTACGGTCTGGCCAAATCGACCCGTTTTGAGATGATCATTAAGGATCTCTTCAACAAAATTCAGTGGTTTTCCAGGGGTTTCAGCGGCATTATCATCAATTGATGCGTTTACATTCGCAACCATACTATCCTCATATCTGTGGCCTGCTTTTACAGGGCTTGGTCATAAAAACTAATCAGCAAATAACATACATATTCATGGACTGCATCGCCATGATGAATTTTAAACAATCCAATGTTTGATTTATTGTTGTTGGGCTACGAGTTGGAGAGCTCGATCAATCCGATTCATACAGCTATCTTTCCCAATAATCGCCATGATTTCAAACAGACCGAAACCAACTGATTTGCCAGTAATCGCTACGCGGAGTGCATGGACGATCATCCCCATTCCTACACCTTCCTGTTCGACAAATGAGTGCAGGAAATTATCGAGATTTTCTGCAGAATAGTCCTCAACATCAGGTAATGCTACTTTCAGTTTGCCCAGTAATTCGCGTTGAGCTTCTGCGTTGACGAGACGCTTCCTAAATGCTTTCTCTTCGTAATCAAATTGATCATCATTCTGGAAGAATTCTGCATAATCCAGAATATCCCCGGCAAATGATATCCGCTCATTGGCGGCCTCCAAAATAGCACTCACCTTAGATTTTGCTTCTGTTGAGGCTGGTGCTGCGATGAATCCGGCTTTTTCAAGAAAAGGAAGTACCATATTCAACTTTTCATCCATTTCAAGTCGCCACATATATCGACTCTGGAAGGAGGTCAATTTTTGTGGGTCGAAACTAGCAGGAGCTTTGTTGATGCGTTCCAGGCTGAAATCTCGAATCATGGCTTCCCGGGTAAACTCTTCGGTCTTGTCATCCAGAGACCAGCCTAACAAGAGCAAATAATTGACAATAGCATCGGGGAGAAACCCGATTTCACGATAAAAATCAACGATCACTGGGTTAAAAGTTTCCGGTGAAGCAGAAAATCCAATTTTCTCAGCTATGCTGGCACCATGATCATATAAGACCTTGAAGTCCCTGTTCTTTAAATATTTATCTAGCTTCCGTTTACTCAGCTTATTGGAGCTTCCAGGCTCGGCTACAAAGGGCAGGTGAGCATAAACCGGCAACTCAAGACCAAGACTCTGAGCAATAAATATCTGTCGAGGTGTATTGGGAAGATGTTCGATGGCTCGTATCACGTGACTTATTTCAAAAGCACCATCATCAACCACACTGGTCAGATGGTAGAGACAGGATCCATCCTTGCGCTGAATAACATGATCTTGTTCTCCTGCCCATTCAAAGGACATGTCGCCACGAATCAAATCGTGGAATTCACATTTGCCTTCCCGGGGCATTTTGAGACGAACGATAGATTCACGCCCTTCAGCCTCATATTTCCTGACATCTTCATCAGTTTCGGCCATCCAGGTACGGCTGTAAATGAACTGGCGTTTTTCCTTTTCAGCAGCCTGTCGCTCCTGGGCAAACTCTTCCTGTCTTGAAAAATCTCTATAGGCAAAGCCATCTCTCAGCAGTTTTTCAACGGCTTCAGCATAAATATCTGAGCGTTGGGATTGGAAATAGGGAGCATGGGGTCCACCCATACCTGGACCCTCATCCCAATCGATTCCCAGCCATTTGAATCCCTCCATGATCGGTTGGAGTGCTTCATGTACATTTCTAGCTTGATCTGTATCATCGACGCGGAGTATGAATTGGCCACCATGCTGGCGGGCGAATAACCAGTTAAATAGAGCAGTTCTTACACCACCAATGTGTAAAAAGCCTGTGGGGCTGGGGGCAAAACGGACGCGGACTTGGGGGGCGGTCATATTATAAATGTTTACTTTCTGTTTTTTATTTAAACCAAACTCCATGGTCGTCACACGGAGCGGAGTCGAGGTGCTAAGAATTAGGAACTGGTATTCAACTGAATCTGATCGTTCCCATATGGTGACCCGCTAAATCCAGACTTACTTCATCTCCAGGATTCAGGACACCCACACCTTCTGGTGTACCGGTGAAGATAATATCGCCGGGTTGCAAGTCAGTATATTCCTCCAGATAGTCCGGAATCTTTTCAAGGGGAAGTATCATCTCGCTGCTGTCTCCCCTCTGTCGGATTTCCCCGTTAAGAAGCATGCTAAACCGAATCTGATTTAAGGAAGGAATTTCATTCCTAGAAATAAATCGACTGACAATAGCGGCACCGTCGAATGATTTTGCCAGTGTCCAGGGTTTACCTGCTGCTTTAAGATCACTTTGCAGATCACGGAGGGTAAGATCCAAACCTAACCCTATGGCTGTGATAAAGGATCCTTTTTCATTGCGGTCCATGAGTACAATAATTTCAGTTTCATAGTGGACTTCACCATGATCAGGGAATAGCACCTGGGTTCTCTGCATGGGCACTAGGGCATTCAGACCCTTTTGAAAAACCAGGGGTTTGGCTTCAACCGCATTACCCAATTCTTCCGCATGCTTCGCATAATTTCTTCCCAGACACCAGATGGTACGGGGTTGAATCCCTTTTTCTTTTTCAGTAAAATCGAAGACCATTAGCTTAACCCCTCTTTTATCCTTGTCGCCATGATGAGTGAAATCCCTGGAACGTGAGCGATTTCTTCCACGCTGGCATTCTTAATATTTTTTAAAGATCGGAAGTATTTGATCAAAGCGACACGCCTGGACTGGCCGATACCTTCGATATCATCCAGGGCAGAGTGGACCATGGCTTTACCCCTCCGATTTCTTTGAAAGGTAATGGCAAAGCGATGGGCTTCATCTCTAATACGTCGCAACAGAATGATGGAGGGACTTGTTTTGGGAATTCCCAACGAAAGAGATTCTCCAGGCAGAAATACTTCTTCAAGACGTTTAGCCAAACCCAGAATGGGAATATGGGATAAGCCTAATCGTTCCAGCACTTCTACAGCAGCACTGAGCTGACCCTTGCCACCATCGATAAGTATTAAATCTGCTTCCGGTAAGCCCTCAGCCTTTACTCTGGTGTATCTACGATGAATGACTTCTTTCATACTGGCGAAATCATCGATGCCCTCTACCGACTTGATTTGATATTTGCGGTACTCACGTTTGACTGGCTTTCCGTCGACAAAACAAACCAGAGACGCCACCGTCTCAGTTCCGCCCAGGTGGGAAATATCATAGCCTTCGATACGGCGTGGTGGTGCAGGGAGATTCAGATCTTCCTGTAGGGAACGAACCATTTTGGGTACAATCTCAACTCGCTGAGCCTGTTCCAGTGCCCAATCTTTCAATACCAGTTCAGCATTGCGCTCTGCCAGATCTGATAGTGTCTTCTTCTCCCCTTTTTGAGGTCTGATAAAATTTATCTTCACGCCTGAAACATCTTTGAGCCAGGCATGAATCATATCCACATCAGCGATTTTATCAGGGACCAAGATTTCCCGTGGGATAAATGAGGCATCTTCATAAACCCGGGTGATCATACGACTGAGAATACTGGGCAAATTTTCATCTTCTGTTCCGCGAAATCGAAATTGTTCCTTCCCAATGAGTTTCCCTGCTCTAATTCGAATGAGAATGCCACAGGTCAGGTTGTCCTGTCTGGCAACACCCAGTACGTCCCTATCCTCGAAATCACTGGTTTTCAGACGCTGCCGACTCACATATGACCTGACTGCTTCTAATTGATCACGATGCCGCGCGGCATGCTCATACTCTTGGTTATTAGCAGCCTGCTGCATTTTATCTGAGAGGTAAGTATCCACATTGTCAGTCCTGCCCTTCAGGAAGTCCTCAACACGGTTGATCATTTCAGCATAATCAGCTCTGGTGATCAAACCCTGACAGGGACCATCACATTTGCCAATATGATAATCGAGACACAACTGGACCTTTTTTGCTGCTACAGATTCATCATCCATGCGGTAGCTACAACTCCGGATGGTAAAGATGCGTTTGATAACAGCCAGGGCGGCACGAAGTCCCTTAACATTAGTATAGGGTCCATAATAGATAGACCCATCCTTCACAATGTTACGGGCTACAAAGACCTGAGGGTAATCCTCATTGGTAATACGAATATATGGAAAAGTCTTATCATCACGTAAATCGATATTAAAGCGCGGACGATGTTGTTTGATCAGATTTGCCTCAGTAAGCAAGGCTTCCACTTCAGTACGGGTTACCAGAGTTTGAAGATCCCAGATTCTGGCAATGAGACGGGCGGTCTTGGGGCTATCTGGAGTACCAGTAAAGTATGATTTAACACGGTTTTTTAGTACTTTGGCTTTACCGATATAAATAATCTTACCATTTTTATCATAGTAGAAATAGACCCCGGGCTGGGTTGGCAAATCTTTTAGTTTGGCCTTATAGGGGGCTTCAGTTGTACTCATGCTGAAAATCTAAAATAGTGAAGGACGAAAGCTTGAGTTTTCTTGTCATCCCAGGTGTGATATGCTTAAGCTACACTTCAAAAGTAATAGAAGTGTTAGTCGACCACAATTACATACCAAGTAACAAGCGACCCTTTTCGCTGATCATCTCTGAATTCCAGATGGGTTCAAATACGACTTCAATATCAACTTCAAACTCAGGGTATACATTTGCGATGGATTGTCTGATATTCATTAAAATGGCATCACCCAGGGGACAGGCTGGAGTAGAGAATGTCATCTTAACCTCAACTTGACTCTGGCCATCATAGCTAAGCGAATATATTAATCCCAGATCTACAATGTTAAGTTCAATCTCTGGATCCATAACACCATATAATATTTGTTCAAGTTCAGATTCAATTTCTTTAATCTCATCGGGGGTTTTCATGTTGAGTTGCTTTCTGTTTTAACTTTATGGAAAATAATCTTAAACACATTGAGATTATAGAGGATTGCAGTTACCAGAAGTGTATAGCTACCTATTCTAATCATCCAGATACTATCCGAAATTATTGCAGTTACCAGTACAATGATCGCGAGATTATAGCTGTAAAACTGTAAATTTGCTAACTGTTCGGAATAGAGTTCCTTAGGCAAGGGGGTTTTATACTTTCCAACCAATTGTTTGTATTTGTGGAGCCAGATAATAAAGGGTAAGGTTTTGTATGTTTGACCAAGGATAATCGGAGTGATTAAGCCAAAAATAATAGAAAAGCCATACAGCGTGGTTGCCCTGAGATGAAATGAGTTTTGGAAATCAAGTTTCAGCATGACAGTTAAGCTGAGAAGAATTGGTAGTAGCATGGATAGAACGGAAATTAATGTATGTTTCATACCTACATCCAGCTCTTTCCGCAATCGTTTTTGATAGACCTCCCAGACAAAAACCAGATAGAGAATAATTCCCAAAGATATACTCATCCAATAAACTGGTACGAGCACAGTACCCTGCAACACCAACCAATCAAGGCTAAGGAGTAAAAGCCCACCATTTATCAAATAATAGGCATAATTTAATTTGTCTTCCTTGAGGTTATGGGAGATCAAGAACATGGGGATCAGCGATGATGATACACCTACAATGAGCGTAACAAACCAGCCCACTAACCCGAGGTGAGCATGTATCTTCAGATAATGTAGGTGGATCTGTGACAAGAATGGATATTTGAAGTTGATGGCAATTAATAGTCCTAATAATGCTGCCAGAAGTAGCCACAGAATGGCGGTTACCACATATCTCGATTGAATATTTTGCTTTCCCATTCTCTTAGAGAATAGAACATTTCCAATAAATCCAGAAACTGCAATAAACATAAGCGATGAGGCATATATGAGTGTGGTACCGTATGAGCTTGTCCAAAAAGAATATACCAGTAAAAGGATGGCTACTGCAAATATCCAGAAAGTAATTTTTGCTAATAGCTCACTGTAAAGCGCCGTTTCAAACACGACCGGAATCAATTGGTACAAGGCTCCAAAGGCCAGCATGGAAGCCCAACCTAATACGGCGAGATGCGTGATTGCCACAAGCTTACCACTAAAATAGGGACCTAATACATCAGTGCCTGCAAGAATAATAAAGACAGTTAGGCATAGGAAGGAGAGGGCACTAAAAATGAAGTGCGGGACAACAACTGAAAGGGATGGAGCGTTGCCTGTTTGCAAATTATTCAAGGCTTAGCTCGAGGTGGATTTGTAAATAAGCAATTGGATATGATTGGAATCAATCTCATTTGCCACAATCGAGTAGTTTCTATCTTTTAACTCAGGAAATAAAAATTGCGGCATCTTTTTATGCTCTACAAATAGGGCGTAATTCTCAGGAAGCGATTCTAGTGCTTTAAGTATTTCGACCATTGGTTCCGGCATTTCAAGATGTCTAACATCCAGAGGCTGAGTTTTATTGCAAAAAGATTCCAACTGCTTTTGAAAGTCCTGCTCATTTGGAGCCAAATTTTCTGATACCTCCTCCACTTGAACATCTGCTTGAACTTTTTTAAAAAAGGTGTGAATAACTCCAGGTTCTGGTCGCTCTGTCCAAGATTCATAGCCCATAGTTTTAAATTTATTAATCAGTGGAATAGGTTCGAAAGTATTTATTACCTGGAGCGTCTCATCATCGGCTAACTTCTGTTTCGCAGCCATGATCTCCTGAAAGGGATCAACACCAGCTGCTAGACCGGCTCTGACATCCAGGGTTACTATTTTATCTGAATTTGAACTGTTCACAGTTTTATATCCTCATCTTGCTAATTTATTTACCAATAATGATTACCAAATTAGTAACCATTCATGAGATACCAATAACTCAGTAATGTTACTTGCTAAATCGTGAACAGTTATGCCTGCTCACACAATTCGATTAAAACACCGCCTGTAGATTTAGGATGGATAAATATGATCCGCATACCATGTGCACCAGCTTGAGGTTCGTCACTAAGTAGAGTAATCCCGGCTGCTTTGAGTTTTTTGATGTATTCGTCCAAGCCTTCCACTTCCAGGGCAATATGGTGGAGACCAGGACCTCGTTTTTCAAGAAATTTGCCAACAGATGAATCCATGGAAAGTGGCTCTAAAATCTCAATATTGGATTCTCCCACACCGTAAAAATGGGTATTAACCCCTTCTCTTTCAACTTGCTCTGACCCAGTGAAACTCAGTCCCAGAATATCCTCATAAAGAATTCTTGCTTGCTCGGGGTTTTCTCCAGCAATAGCTACATGACTGATTTTGGTGACCTTCATAATTCTACTCCATATCTGAAAGTATGGCTGCAATCTCATTTTGATACTGTTTCACAATAGATGTAGAAACCGTATAGTTATTTGCCATTAAAGATAAAATAATGGGCTCACCTGATTGGGTCCATGTGTAACCACTAAGTGTATGCACATATCCGATTGTACCAGTCTTCGCACGAACATTCCACTCTGCACTGCTCCCAATCATACGTTTCTTGATGGTTCCATTTAATCCGGATAAGGGGAATGATTCGATATAATAACTCCGTAGGGGATGATTCCACATCATCTGCAAAAGTGATGTGCTTGTATTTGGTGAAACCAAATTATGCCTTGATAACCCAGACCCATCTCGAAGCTGCAGGTTTTGGGTATCCATCCCTAGCGAGTCATAGAAAGCCATCTGAACCTTCCGACCCTCTCTTGAAGAACCTTCTTTACCAAATTCATTCCCCATCGTTTTCTGCAGTGCTTCGGCAATAAAGTTTTGGCTGGGCCGATTTACTTTGGTTATGATATCTGACATTGGGTGTGAGTGAAATGTAAATAAGGTGTGCGTCTGGTCATAATCAATAGAGTCTGCAAGATCATCTCCATCAAGGGGTTCGCCGTTTACCTGTATGCCTGCTTCAATAAGACGTTCCTTCAAGACATGCACAGTGAACAAAGTTGGATTGTGAACCGTTATAGCTTTCTCAGTCTCCCCTCGTTGAATACGATAGTCTCCCTCAAACCATACATTATTGGTATGCCTATCACGACCATAATCCCAATCCGTAGCAGTATCACTACTAACTGTGATTAGATCATTTCGAACGTTCAAATATTTTGTTCTAGTTAGAGGCTCAATGATTACCGGGTTGCCAATTTTTGCAGAATCCGGTGTTAGCAGGAAATCAATATAGTTTTCGTTGTAGGAGAGTCCGGAGAGCTGTGCAGAATAGTAATAAGTCTCATCATCCCAAGCCCAACCGTACCCTAATAATTCATCATCAAAGACATTGTCATCACCAATAATGTTTCCATTTATACTCGTGATACCCTGTGCTCTAATGGAGTCAACAAAAAGGACCATAACTGAATCATAATTGCCATCGTAGAACCGCTTATACCATGTTGGGTCACCACTTCCCCTGATAATTAAATCTCCATTCAGGATATTATTCTCAACTTTTCCTGTGGTCACGAAGTCAGTCTCATACCGATATTGGGGTCCCAACAGACACAAAGCTGCTGCTGTAGTATACATCTTCGTGTTGGAGGCTGGCATAAACAGCTTTTCTGCGTTACGTTCGTAAATCACCTCACCAGTATTAGCATATTGAACTTTGACACCCCACCAGCCCATGTCAGTAGGTGCATGATTCAAGAGGGTATCAATTTCAAAGGCGACCTGTTGCTGGGCACTTCGCATAATTTGATGTTTGGGAAGTGGTGTAGCATTGTGGGGGCTGGTGGTACAGCCCAGTAAAAGAATGCCAACAAGAAAAAGAAGGGTGGGTCTATTTAAAATTCTCACAGTGAGCTCCTGAATAATTTGGTTTCAATCACAATAAATCTCTGATGGCATCGATTAGGTTATCTCAATACCCAAACCGGGTTTATCGAGCAAGCAGATTTCCCCCGCCTGATTTCCAACACCTCTATAAGGATCCTTTGCCAGCAGGACATTACCATCAAGATCTAACCAGCGAGCATATGATCCAAGTTGTGACATGGCCGATATACCGATGGATGTTTCGACCATGCAACCCAGCATGATGTCAAATTCATGTTTATGAGCAAGGTCTACCATTTCCTTTGCATTGGTTAGACCACCGCACTTCATCAGCTTGATATTGATACCATCATAGGCGCCGACAAGACCGGGTATATCCTGAGGACGCACTGAATTCTCATCTGCTACCAGGGGCAGGGGTGAAAACTCCCTCAATTGTGCGATATCATCCAGTTGGTTAGAGGGCATGGGTTGTTCCAGGAACTCTACATTTTCCTCAGCCAACCATTCAGCCCCGCGCTTTGCATCATCCAGTGTTTTCCAACCTTCGTTGACATCGACCCTCAGCACCTTATCTGTTTCTGCACGAATAGCTCGCATGATGTCATGGTCATAATCAGTTCCAAGCTTGATTTTTAAAATGGGATAATCTATTGCTTCTTTAATTTTAGCCGGGATGACGCTAAGATCTGAGATACCAATTGTATAGGAAGAAGTTACCAGATTTTGAGTGGCACCAAATATTTTCCAGAGAGGTTTCCCCTGGCGCTGCCCATAAAGATCCCAGAAGGCTGTATCCAAAGCGGCTTGCAGCGAGTAACTCTGAGGGAACATGTGCTCCAATTGCTCCTGACGGTATTCGGCATCCTCCACAGATATTTCTAGAATTTGATTTTTATTGGCAGACAACAACTCCAGGATAGCCTCAGGACCTTTTTCATATCTTTTTGAGGGAGCCGCTTCTCCAAAACCGGTAAACTCACCCTCACTTAGTTCCAGAATGACAACATCATAATAGCTTTCTGCGCTACGAGCAATTTTGAATTCAAACTTGGTAGTAATCCTTTGGACTGACCATTTTAAAGATAGGGACATTGCTTTCCTCACATTCCTACATATTCTTTTCGGGAAAAAGATCTCGAAGTATTTTTTCGGCAACAATTCGCTTGGGTGACTTCACCATATCTTCAACAGCTAGGCCGGTTTTTTCATAAACACTCTCACAAGCTTGCTGACTTTCTTCCAGACTCATATCCTTTGAATAAAGATTTATTCCCAGGACTCTGGCTGGTTTGAAGGGACTCATTAAAGTCTCATGCAGTTGAATCACATAAGGCAAGTCGGGCAAAGGATGATCGTAATCATCGATAAGGCGACTGGGTTGGTGAGCCAGGACAAAGGCATCTGGCATGGCACCATGAATCAGACCCATCGTAACACCACTGTAACCCAAGTGGGTTACGGCTCCCTGTCCTTCCACAATAATGAGGGGTGCCTGTCCATCAACTTTATCAATTTCCGCCTCAGTAGCACCATTTACAAAATCTGAAACAACGGCATCGACGGCAACCCCTCGCCCGGATATCATCATGCCAGTTTGTCCAGTACCCACAAATATTGAATCCAGTCCAATTTCCTTCAATTGCTTCTGAAGTGTCAAAGCCGTGGTCATTTTACCCACATTCGAGTCAGATCCAACTGTGAGAATAATTTTTGATTTTCTTTCCCGCCAATGCCCCTGTGCCACCTTCAAGCCCGGGGGGGCTTTGCGTACATCCCAGATAAGATGTTGATATTTTTGCAGCTCATCTATTTCACCAAGGAAATGGTGTAAGCCTGCCCAAACATTTAATCCCGCGTCCAGGGCGGTTTTTATTTCAGGTATCCACTCAGGTTTTATGGCTCCGCCTATGGGAGCAACACCTACTGCCAGTGTATCCGGTTGATACTCGAGTGCCTCAGAAATATGAGCTACAATGGGGATGTAGCCACCATAACCCAGTACGTCCTGAGCTGTCTGACCAGCTTTGCTCGCATCCACAATAACGCTCACTTCATCCTGGCGAAAGCGGATTAATCCGTTGGCTGTTTTGCTACCTAGTGGATGGAGACGATTCTGGGCATAAAGTACAAATCTTCGACGTTTTTGATCCATATAAGCTGTCTAGCGATTTTTAAATGCTGCGGGGCGCCGCTCAAGAAAAGCGGTTGCGCCTTCAATACGATCTTCTGTTTTAAAGACATCACGAAAAGCGGAGGCTTCTTCCTCTAGGCCTTCACTTAAAGATTTTCCAACTCCTGCGTAAACTGCTTGAAGGGTAAATGTTTGTGCAAGCGGTCCTTGTGCCATAAGCCCTTGTGCATATTCTTCGACCTTGGACAATAATTCAGCTTGAGAGAAAATATCGTTTACCAGACCCATTTTAAGTGCTTCATCAGCATTGATCATACGACCAGAAAGCAACAAATCCAAAGCACGACCTTTTCCAATGAGACGAGGTAGGCGCTGTGTTCCTCCGTATCCTGCGATAACACCAAGTTTTACCTCGGGTTGTCCAAACATGGCATTCTCGGCCGCAAATCTTAGATGACAGGCAAGCGCTAGCTCACAGCCTCCTCCCAGGGCAAATCCATTGATGGCAGCTATGACTGGTCTGGTGCTCGATTCAATCAGTGAAAAGACTGCCTGGCCCCGCTTTGCAAATGCATAAGCCTCTTCTGATGATATGGAAGGGAATTGACTGATATCGGCACCTGCAACAAAAGATTTTTCACCGGCACCAGTGATAACGATCACCCGAACCTCAGAATGGTCCTGTAATGAGAGGAATATTTCCTCTAATTCATTCAGGACTAAGGCATTTAAGGCATTTAATTTTGATTGTCGGTCAATGGTTACCGTGGCAATCCCACCTTCTATTTCAAGCTTGACTATTTCCATCAGGATCTCCAAAAATGACGATTAAATAAGACGACTACAGTTAGAACTTCCAAACGACCCAGCATCATCACAAAAGCCATGGCCCACTTTTCAAAATCGCTAAAGAAAGAATAATTGTCTGTGGGTCCAACTTCGGCGAGTCCAGGACCAATGTTGCATAACATGGATACTGAGGCGGTGGCACTGGTGACTAAATCGTGTCCAAAAGCTGTTAGGAAGAATGCGAACCCTACAAATATCACCATAAAAAATAAAAGGAAGGTCGTTGTATTCCTGACAGCATCATCATCAACAAACTGGTTGCGAAGTTTTATGGGTAAATAGGCTCGGGGATGTATCATACGGCGAAGTTCGGTGATAGCCATTTTCGTGAAGAGCAGAATTCTGATGGCTTTGATACCGCCACCAGTGGAACCGGCCATACCACCCACAAACATGAGTCCAAAAAGAATAAATTGAGCATAATAGGACCATTGCTCGAAATCTGCAGTTGCAAATCCCGTTGTTGTAAGGATAGATACAACTTGAAAGGCTGCCTGACGAAGGGGTTCAGCTTTGAAGGCTTGAATAGCTGCACTGCTCCCTTCATAATATGGGGAGAGATAAAAATCTGCCAACATAAGGACCAGGGCTAGTCCCAAAATGCTCATCCAGAATTGCCATTCACGACTTCTGAAATAGCGAATTACCTTACCCTGAAGCCCAAAATAGTGCAGGGAGAAATTAGTTCCCGCTAATATCATGAAGAAAATGATCACCCAATCCACATAGGCACTTTGAAAGTGAGCGATGGAAGCGTTTTTAGTGGAGAAACCACCGGTGGCCATCGTGCCAAATGTATGGCAGGCTGAATCAAACCAATCCATCGGTCCAATCCACAAAAAGATAAATTCTGCCACAGAGATTAGGGCGTAGACAGAATAAAGTATTTTGGCCGTCTCAGAGATTCTGGGAGTGATTTTGTCACTCACGGGACCTGGTGCTTCTGCGGCAAATAGTAAGGTTCCACTTCTGCCAGCCAGAGGCATGACAGTCACTGTAAAGACAATGATTCCCATTCCACCTAACCAGTGAGTAAAACTCCTCCAGAAGAGAATTCCATGGGGCATGCTCTCAATATCGGTAAGTATGGATGCCCCGGTGGTGGTAAACCCTGACATGGCCTCAAAAAAGCAGTCTGTGTAGGACATATCTGTTGCAAAGAACATAGGAAGTGCACCAAACAGAGATGCAGAAATCCAACTCAGGCTTACACTTAGAAATACTTGTCGAGGTGCCAATACATGGTTGTGACGTGTAATCATGTAGCCCAGACCACCAATGGAAAGCGTGATGATCATTGCTTCGAAGAGCGCTACACTGTCACCGTCGCCATAGGCTAAAGAGACCAGCCAGGAAAGCCCCATTGACAGGCCAATAAATAGGGTCAGAGCCGCCAACACATTGAGTGTTGGAAGGAGGCTGAAACGTTTAGTTGAAAAGTGCTTCAACATCGTTTACTCGAGAAGCTCTGGCAAAAACAATGGCACGATCATCCTCTTCTATGACGCTTTTCCCAGTGGCAATTTCCTCATGCCCGCCTTTAATAATACCCCCAACCACAGCATCAGGTGGAAAATCTACATCTTCCAGATGAACCCCGATTATCTTGCTATTCGGTGCTGGCGAAAGCTCGATGACTTCTGTATCGATACCCTCCAGCATCATCACAGAGTGAACTTGTCCCCTCACCACATAGCGCATAAAGGCATCAACGGTTGAAAGATTTTTACTGACCACAGAATTGATTCCCAAACCTTTGACCAGGGGCAAATAGTCCGGTGAATTGATATGGACAATTACTTTATCCACACCTTTTTTCTTGGCAATTAAGCCAGCAAAAAGATTGGTAGTCTCATCGTCAGTCAAGGTAATCAGAGCGTCAAAATCACTGATACCTTCACTCTCCAGAAAATCAACATCCAATCCATCGGCGTGGAGTAGCAGAACATCGGGTAATTCTTTGGCAGCCTTTAGCAATTTTTCTTTGCGGTGGTCAACCAATCGGACATTAAATTGGTCCTTTAGGCTAGCTGCTACCAGGCGACCTAATTTCCCAGCTCCCATAATCAATACGGTTTTAATCTTCTTCTTCTGTTTGAAACCGCAAAGTTGATACATTTCCTTGAGACCATCTTTTAGGCAGACGACAAAGATTTTATCCCCAGGTTGGAAGATATGATCACCCCCTGGAATAATAGTTTCTCCATCTCTATCAATGGCCACTGTTCGAAAAGGTAGCTCAGTATATGTTTTACCCAACTCCCGCAGAGATTTATGCATCAATTCGCATGTATCAGTTGGAGTTAGCGCCACCATGTAGACCCGACCATGATTATAGGTCATAATTTCCTGGGCTGTGGCATGTTGGACGAGGTGTTGAATTTCACGAGCAGCTATTTGTTCTGGATTAATTACTTTTTCAATTCCCAACTCTTCCAGATCAAGCAGGGCATCTTTCTTCTGATAGTCACCACTACGCACCCGAGCCAATATTTTGGCATTGGGATTCATTTTCTTAGCCTTCATTGAAGCGATGATATTTATTTCATCAATCAGAGTCACAGCCAGAAATAGATCAGCTGTTTCGACCTGAGCCTCCTCTAGTGTATTGGACTGAGCGCCGTGCCCCTCAATAACCAGGGCATCAAGTTCCTGCTTCGCTCTCGATACCTTTTCTGGGTCAATATCAATAATACTGATGTCATTCCCCATCTCAGCCAGTGTTTTAGCCAGATAAAACCCAACACTTCCAGCGCCGACAATGACAATCTTCTTTTTCATAATTTAGCCTAACACTTTTTTAAGAATTTCAAGGGAGCTCTGTAGTTGCTCCTTGCTAAAATCAAGATGGGTAACCAGGCGGATGCGTTGGTCATTGACCACTGAGACCAGCAATCCAGCTGCTTTAAATTTTAACTCCATCTCGGCAGTATTGCCCTCTGGAAATGCCAGTAAAACAATGTTGGTCTGGGTCCAGGCAATATCATTTTCAAGATACCCCAGCTCTTGACAGGTTTCCGCCAGAATCTTAGCATGGTGATGATCCTCGGCAAGGCGTTCAATGTGATGGTCCAAAGCATATATTCCTGCGGCTGCCAGAATACCGATTTGCCGCATTCCGCCACCAAACATTTTGCGAAAACGGTGTGCTCTGTCGATGAGTTCAGCATCACCAACTAAAACAGAACCCACCGGAGCACCAAGCCCTTTTGATAGGCACAGGCTCACCGAATCAAAGTGATCTGCATAAGCACTGGGATCAAGACCACTTGAAATGACAGCATTCATGAGACGCGCGCCATCCAGGTGCATGCTAATAGTCTGACTGGTGGCAAAGCCGGCAACTTCCTCGATCACCGGTAAGGGGTAGACAACGCCTCCAGCCCGGTTGTGCGTATTTTCCAGGCAGATGAGTCTCGTCTGGGCATAATGATGGTCTGTTGGTCGCATCGCCTCAGAGATCTGTTCAGAGGTGAGTATCCCGTAGTCTGCGAGTAAGGGGTGAAGCTGGACACCACTCAATAGGGCTGGCCCCCCACCTTCATAATTGAAAATATGTGAATTGTATTCACAGATGACTTCATCACCAGGTTGTGTCTGGCTACGAATAGCAAGCTGATTGCTCATGGTCCCAGAGGGTACAAATAGACCAGCTTCTTTCCCCAACATGTCCGCAATTCTTTGTTGAAGCTCATTTACCAGACAATCCTCTCCATATACATCATCTCCCACTTCAGCCTGGTACATGGCAGTACGCATTGCCTCGGTGGGTCGGGTAACCGTATCAGAACGTAAGTCGATGTAAGTCATTAGCGATTAATCTTCAGGTTTGCATGTAATACAGGAATCTCATAAGCAACGGCGCTGGGTCCAGCGAAGATGGCATCTTTAAACGCCATTGTAAATAACGTTGCCTCTGAATCAATAATTCTCACAGGGATCGTCATGATGGTGGGGTCATCGGTATTAAAAACATCTCCTGCCATACTAAATATGAGTACTTTCATTTCGCCCCTATTGCCATCACCAGCGGAGATCGAAAAACCAGGATTAGTTGATGTTAGCGTAGGTTTGATAACCTGAGCCACATTGGGATCCCAGGTGAGTGTGAATTGGATTCCCTTGATAATATCCTCAGTCTTCAACATTACGGGGAGATCCACGCCCTCGTCAGTAGCCTCAATACTGGAAGCTGTAACCCCAAAACCAGGATTACTCAGTTCAATCTTTTTTGCTTCCTGAGAACAGGATAAAAGTAACCATAGTATGGCGGCAAATATACCTAATTTCGTGTGCATATGAGATCAATCCCCTTGTAGTAGTAATTCTTTTGCAGCTAGAAGTGTTGTTTCTCCAGGCGCCCCATCACCTATCAATGTGGCTATTTCATTAATCCGTTCGTTTTCATCCAATCGTTTTACCCTGGTAACAGTCCTCTGGTTGATAATATGTTTTTCAACCCGGAAATGACTATCGGCCAAACTGGCTATTTGGGGTAAGTGTGTAATGCTGATAAGTTGATGATGACGGCCCAAATCTTTGAGCTCAGCACCGACGACGCGTGCGATGCGACCGGAAATACCTGTATCAATTTCATCGAAAATGACTGTCCCAATACCATCCTTGCCAGACATGGCCGATTTGATAGATAGCATGATCCGACTGATTTCTCCTCCGGAAGCAATCCGAGCCAGGGGTCTTAGTGGTTCTCCAGGATTGGCCTGCATCCAAAAAATAATTTTATCCATTCCGCTAATGTCAGCTTTAAAAGTCTGATTTTCCCATTCAACCAACCCATTTTCCTGCTCTTGCTGACTGACTTCAATTTGAAACCGAGCTTTAGGGATGCCAAGGTGACTCAACTTTTCAACGATGGTGTTGGATAAAATAGCGGCTTCTTTTTTCCGATGTTTACTCAACGTGGCACAAGCTTTAGAGTAGACCAGTTTATGCTGTTTGATGGACTGAATCAGTTCTGCTTTGCTCCAGTCCGGGTTATCCTGTTTATCCAGTCGAATTCGGATTTCTTCCCAGTACACCAATAATTCGGGATACGATCGATTATACTTTTGACAAAGCCGACCCAGTATTCTGATACGTGACTCAACTTCACTCAATCTTTGAGGATCGGCCTGAACTTCTTTCTCGTATTCAGATGCAAAATCAGCGATCCCCTGTAAGGACACACGAGCCGCCAGGGCTTCTGGTAAAAATGTAGCTGCTGTCCCGGTATAAGTGCTTAAACTTTCCAATTGCCGGATAACTGTGTTGATCCGATCCAGAGCCGATCCATCAGAGCCGTCGACTTCCGTATACAGGGCGGAGGCCTGCTCGCTGATGGTCAACGCGTTTTCCAGAACACGACGCTCCTTTTCCAGATCATCCAATTCATCAGGCTGGGGATTAATGTCATTCAACTCCTGCAATTGAAAGGAATAGAGCTGGAGTTGTTCATTTCTACTGGAGGCCGTTTTTTCTCTCTCCTGTAATTCGCGAATCAAACCAGTGAGGGATTGATACTTATCAGCCACGGCTTGTTTAAAACCGCTGCTTTCGGCAAATTGATCCAGGAAATCGATATGATGATCTTCATTGAGGAGATATTGGTGTTCATGTTGACCGTGGAGATCTACCAGATGATCACCTAATGCCTTCAGTTCTTGGACAGTTCGGTTCTGGCCATTAATCCAGACTTTCGAATGACCCTGAAGTCTGATTTCTCGCTTCACAGCGATAGTAGCAGCATCAATTCCCAGGCTGACAAGTTTTTTAAGTTCAGATGATTTCACCTCAAAAACAGCCTCGACAATGGCACTTGGATAACCATCCCGGATAAAGTCTTTAAAGGCCCTTTCCCCCAGGGCAATGCTTAAGGCATCGACAATAAGTGATTTTCCAACACCTGTTTCACCTGTTATCACATTCAAGCCTCTGTCAAAACTCACATTTGCCTCATCAACAATGGCAAAGTTCTCAATATGCAGACTTTTAAGCATGTTGTCTAAAACGCTCCAGGGCAGGTATTTTCATTAATAGGGAGAAGGTAATGATGGAGAGAATAACACCAAACACATCTGCAACCACATCCTCTACGGTAGAAAAACGGCCCGGTATGAAAGACTGATAGAATTCATCAGCAATTGCCAGTAGAGCCCCAATACTAACAGCCAGACGATAGGATGGTTTTAATTCCTGCCATGGTTTATCTCGGAAAACAGCCCAGATCAATGTCACACCAAAAAAATGGTACTCAACTGCATGGAGAAAGAAATCTTCAATACCCCAGGTAAATTTTGATACCGTTACTTGATTCAGACTTGAGAGTGCAAAAATGAGCAGAACATAGAGGATCGCAGGAATATAATATTTAGCGCGGTAACCCACCATACTCCTTCAAAGCCAATGGAAGCGCTTCTATTATATCACTGGCAATTAATCCCAGGACACCTTTTTGAGTGCGGTTTAAATCGGCTGCTTTTCCATGGATATACATGGCGAAGCCGAGCACATCAGGATCATCCAGCCACTGAGCCCAAAGTGAGGCAATCACACCAGAGAGTACATCCCCACTCCCAGCAGTAGCCATCCCGGCGTAGCCTGTTGAATTCACAAGCACATCACATGCAGGTGATGCAATCAGGGATGGAGCGCCCTTTAGTAGAACTGACACAGCATGATCTTTGGCAAATTTGCTGGCATCTTGCCAGGTGGGTTTATAGTCACCACCTTTGCTGATCAGCCGTTTAAACTCTCCAGCATGTGGAGTAATAATTGTTGCGGTAGGTCTTTTTAACAACATGCCTGGGTCTTGACTGACAGCAAACAAAGCATCAGCATCAATAACCAGGGGCTTGGTTGTCCCCTCAACTATTGCTTTCACAATTTGCAGCGTCTCTGGATCTCGTCCCAGACCTGGACCAATAACGACGCAATCAGCCCATTCACAACCGCGCTGCAAATCAGTTATTGCAGCCAATGCAATTCCATGCTCGCCGGTTTCAGCTACATAATCAACCACGGTTTCCATCGAAATGCTTTCAGCGATTGGTCCGAGTGATTCAGGGATAGCTAATCTCACCAGGCCTGCGCCTGATCGAAGCGCACCCTTTGAAGCCAGAAGTGCTGCCCCTGTAAACCCTTGAGATCCTGCAATAATGAATACTTTGCCTGCTGAATATTTATGAGCATGACTAAACCTGGAAAATTTGGATTCGGGATAGTCGAACCCATCATTTTGGTGGAGTACCTGTCCATCTATATGTTCAAGACTATCTTCTGGGAATCCGATATCTACTGGAACTACGGTTCCTGAGAATGATCTGGCTGGTTCAAACAGACAGCCCTGCTTACCAAAGCCCATACTTACGGTGAGTTCAGCGTGTATACATGGTTCCAGGACTTTCCCATGGTCTCCAGTAACACCTGAGGGTACATCGACAGCAATGCATTTTGCCAAACTCTGATTTGCCAGGCTTATAAGCGTATCATAAGGAGCTCGAATTTCTCCTTCTATCCCAGTTCCCAGCAGGGCATCCACAATAATATCAGACTCCAGAATCTGCTTATGTTGCGATGCACTGTTGCTCCAGGTTTCCACATCAATATCCAGATCAGCCAGTTTTTGGAAATGGTATAATGCATCCCCTTTAAGGCTATCGGAGTCTGTAGTGTTAATAATTGAGACGGAAATCCCAGCTTTGAGTAAACTGGCCGCTATAACAAAGCCATCACCACCGTTGTTACCATGACCAGCGAGAATTATTACATCAGGTGAGTTGCTTAGATATCCTTTTTGATGCATTTGCCCAGTAACTGCTTCACCGGCGTTTTGCATCAACTGACGTCCCGGAATTCCGCAAGTTTTTATGGCATATTCATCTACAGCTCGATTGGCTGCCATTGAGAGGAAATCCCGCAATGAATCAATACTCCAATACAGCGAAGGCTATGGCCATTGAATGTTCGTGAGAGATGGTGACGAGGCAAGTGCCCTGGATATGTGTGAGGAGAGATACCATCGGCCGCCCTTCGGTATCATTTAGAATCTCAATATCTGAGAAGGGAATAATTTTATCATAGCCACTCTGGTAGACTGCCTTGGCAATGGCTTCTTTAGCTGCGAAGCGCCCTGCAAAATGGATTTCAGGGTGTTCTTTTGACTCGCAATATGCAGTCTCACCCTTAGTAAAAACGCGCTTCAGGAAGCGACTTCCATACTTTTCTCTGAGCCGACTAATACGACTGACTTCAACGATATCACTACCTATTCCACGAATTGCCATAAGTGTTTAATTTATACTTAAGGACCTATGGAAAAAGTGGAAATTTCTGCGATATGCAATCAATGTAGGCTTAAATTTTTTAAAGTGTATTGCGTGACGTGTATAAAAAAAGGGCTGTCGAATAACAGCCCTATAAAATATAAATCAGAATTGATCAGTTGTTGAGCAATTAGCCCTTCATGATCTCATTAATAAGATGTTCGGCCGTGCTCTTCCATCTCGCATCCTTCATAGCCAGTCGATATGAAGCTATGGCTTCTTTATTACGACCCAAGCCCTTTAGAGCATCGCCTTTTTCAATCTGAGCAGGTGCCCAATTTTTCTTCCTGGCCTTGGCCAATGAAGTTGAGGCGGCTGTAAGGGCAGCAGAGTGATTTCCTTTGGCATTGTAAGCCTGCGCTAAGTGATAAGCAGTCTTATAGCTGACCGTTGATCCAGTAAGACCTCGGAGAAGCGCAATGGTTGTATCATACTTTTCCTGATCAAAATATATTTTAGCCAGCAGCTCATAAGCCTTAGAATATTTCTTATCTACTTCGATAGCCTTTTTCAGGTTCGAGATGGCTAGAGAATTACTCTTCTGGCTTTCATATACTTTACCAATAACATAGTAAGCTTTTTCATAATTAGGATTAATTGAAATTGATGTCTTCAAACTCTCGATAGCCTTGGCGTTGTTCCCCATCTCGCTATAAAGATTTCCAAGTCCGTACCAGGCTTTATAGTGAGTGCCATCGCTGGTGACTGCTTCAAGGTAAAAACCTTCTGCAGCTTTTAAGTTTCCATCTCTTTTAGCAATATAGGCTAATTGATAGTATCCACTGGCAAAAGCAGGATCTACTGCCACAGCTTTTTCATACTCAAGACGGGCTGATTCATAATCCTTACGTCTCAAGAATTTATGACCCTCGGTATAGTGCTTATTACGAACCATCTCAATGGCTTTACCATATTTGTCTTCACTTGTATCATATTGCATAGCATTACGAAATTTGTTAGCAGCTTCAATGGGTTGTTCCTGACGAAAATGAACCATACCCATGCTATAATAGGATTCCCCTTTAAAGCGACCCCAGATATCAAGAGGAGACGCATCCATTTGAGCAATGGCTTCTTCATACTTTTTATAGGCTTCAGCATATTCATTGCGACCCATGGCACGACTACCATCCGTAAGGCGAACATTTATTTGTTCTAAGACGCCCCACTCCACTTGAATTTCATTGTAGCGCTCTTCATCTGGTGCAGCTTTCATAGCAGCTTTATAAGCACTATCAGCAGTAGTGATGTTGAAATTCTTGATTGCTTCACGTGCTTTCGTAACCATTACTTCATCTTGATATTGAGCCAATAATTGTCCGAAAAGTGCAACAAATATGAGTGCAGCTACAACGAGGTTTTTCATCTTAGATTTATCCTTTTAGTCCATCAACCTTCTTCAAGGTCTTTATCATTTCTAAAGTGAGTTTTTACTCACTTTCACATTTCAGACCGCCCAAATCCACGGGGTCATGCCTCAAAGTGGCGTGCAATATAGTAGACGAGCTTGCCTTTGTCATTGATTTTATTGAGCCAAAGGGAGCTAGAATTTTGAGATTTCGTAGGTTCCTTTTACTCCTCTGATCTCAATCTAATTGAGAATCAAATCACAATAACTTTATATTATAATTGAATCCTGGCATATGGTTCTTGGGGACAATAGAGTTTACGTAGCTGCAACAAATGCTCAATATTCCACAAGCCGCCGTTCAATTTTAATCAATTATTTGACCATCAACCTCAACATGTTAGGAATGCAAATTTTTCTTTTAAACCAAACGAGGTTCAATAGATTAAAATCATGGAAAATAATTTTCGAGAATTTGCTCTGAACACCATCGATGAGCTTGGCTTATCAGATTATGAAGTGGCCAAGTTAACTGGCATAAAAAGTTCTTCAGTAAGCCGGTGGAGAACCGGAAAAACAGTCCCCCGAAAAAATAGCCTCAGGCATCTTGCTCAGCTGGCAGGTCGGCAAGTTCGGTTTATAAAATCTGAGGACTCCATCACTGCTGAATGGCAGGCTGAGGATCAGAGCAATCTCCGGCCGTATATACCGCTCCAAAACATTCGCCAAACCATCAAAGTCTATACCTGGAGTCAAAGTAGCCAGCCCGAATTTTTCAGACGCAATGGTACCATCAGCCAGAAACCCGTGCATGCCCTAAAAGGCATCCCTGATGTAGAAGATCCTTTGGCCTACTCAATCATAGTTGATGAAGAACAAAACCCTCTGATCGATCCTTATTCCCGCTATGGTGATGTAATGATCATCTCCCCTGCATCAAGTGTAAAAAATGGTGACCATGTGGTTGCCCGTCTAAGTGACGGTCGTCTGATCTCGAGGAAAATCCAATTTTCAGAGGATAATTTATTTTTTACTCGGCATGAAGGTGGTGCGGCTGACTTCAGTGTTAAATCTGAAGCAGTTCATTTTTATCACAAAGTCGTATACGTCCGTAAGCGCTAAAACCTCTGAATTCCAATCTGGAGACTGAGCTCGTCGAAGTCTCTACCCCCATAACCACATTTCAAAATTTGTTGATATGAAACTAGACTCATATGATCAGTCATGGCAGGGATGTAGGAAATCCGTGGTAAAAATTCTCCCGACATTTCGAGAACCTCCAGTCTACGCCCAATAGGCTACGACCTGGCAGGCAATGTCCGGAGAGTGAGTTATGTCCCACCTGAGACGGTTATGTTAAAGTCTCAGCTTAACGCCCTTCATTTTTCCACCAAAAAAAAGAGACCCGATAATTCAGGTCTCCAATGAGGGATTTTTGTGCCGAGAGCGGGATTCGAACCCGCACAAGCGTTAGCTCACTGCCCCCTCAAGACAGCGTGTCTACCAGTTCCACCACCTCGGCCAAAAAAACTATTCGTCGCTTGAAGCATCTCCAGTAGTCGTTGCTTCACCAGGTAAGGCCAATTCGGCAGGAGCTGCTGCTTCGAACTGTGTTCCTGGAACAATCATCTCGTCCTGCAACTCTTTCTGGAAGTCAGTCTGACCGCCCGATCCACCCTTGTTCAGGACGCCAATGAGAATGATGATTACCATGAAAGCAACCGCCAGACCTCCTGTTAATTTGGTGAGAAAATTACCTGCACCAACGCCACCAAACAGTGCGCTTGCTGTGTTACCACCACCAAAAGTACCGGCTAAGCCGCCACCCTTACTGGATTGCATGAGAATTACCATCATGAGTAACAATGAAATGATAACCAGTATAATGTACAAAAATGTCATGTATCTCTCCTAGTCGATGGCTCCAGCTTCGTCGATGATCCCCTTGAATGCATCAAGTGTCATACTCGCTCCTCCTACCAGAGCTCCATCTATGTCCTTATTGGACAGTAAACCTTGTGTATTGTCAGGTTTGACACTTCCGCCATATAGAATCCACGTGGATTCTGCAACGTCGCCATCAAATAGAGTCTTCAAAGCACCGCGGATGAAAGCATGTACGTCAGCAGCTTGCTGTGGTGAGGCAGTCAAGCCAGTACCGATGGCCCAAACTGGTTCATAGGCGACAATGACTGTTTCCATGTCAGCTTTAGATAAACCTTTCAAACCTTCTCGGAGCTGTCGGGCAATCACTTTTTCGGTGTCATTGCCTTCACGCTCTTCAATCTTCTCACCCACACATAAAATGGGAATCAAACCTGTTTTCAAAGACCTGTGAACTTTCTTGTTAATCCAATCATCGGACTCACCAAAGACATGCCGTCTTTCAGAGTGCCCCAGGATCACATATTCAGCACCGGTTTCCTTAATCATTGCACCCGTGATCTCACCAGTAAAAGCTCCGGCTTCCTCCCAATGCATATTCTGGGCGCCTACCTTGAGCTCACTACCGTTTACCACGTCAAAAACCGACTTCAATGCCAAAAATGGCGGGCATAAAATAACCGACACCCCATGGGTGTCCAATATATTAATACGCAACGATTCAGCGAATTCAGCCGCCGCTTGAGGTCCAAAATGCATCTTCCAGTTTCCGGCTACTATCTTATTTCTTTTCAATTATTTAGCTCCTTTCAAAGCTTCAAAAGCAGGTAAAGCAATACCGCTTAAAAGTTCCAGTGATGCCCCGCCTCCTGTGGATGTGTGGGTGACACCACCATCCAATCCAAATTTGCTTAAGGCAGCAGCACTGTCACCACCACCAACAATGGTCGTGGCACCCTGTTCTGTGATTTCACAAAGTTTTTTAGCTATAGCTTTAGTACCATTCTCAAAAGGTGTCATTTCAAAAACACCCATGGGACCATTCCAGAGAACTGTTTTGGAATCATCCAAAATCCTCTCAAACGATTTAACCGTTCTGCCACCGATATCCAGACCCATTAGATCATCTTCCAGACCACGTATGGGTAATTCCTGACTCTTGGCTGTCTCTGAAAACTCATTGGCAGCAATACAATCTGAGGGTAAAACAAGATTGACGTTCTTGGCCAAGCAGAGGTCAATAACATCAGCAGCAAATTGAAGTCTATCCTCTTCGACAAGTGAAGAACCCACATTGTGATTTAATGGTGGAGCACTTAGAAAAGTAAATGCCATACCCCCACCAATCAGAATATTATCGGCTACCTCAGCCAGTCTTTTGAGTAGATCTATTTTTCCGCTGACTTTAGAGCCACCCATGACCACGGTAAAGGGGCGTACAGGATTCTCAATGGCACTTACCAGAAATTCAATCTCTTTCATCAGCAGAAAACCGGCGGCTTTGTCAACAAAGTATTCTGTCATACCCACATTTGAAGCGTGAGCCCTGTGGGCTGTTCCAAATGCATCATTCACATAGACATCAGCCAGAGCGGCCAATTGTTTGGAAAACTCAGGTTCATTTTTGGTTTCAGCCGCGTGAAAACGCAGGTTCTCAAGTAGTAATATCTGGCCAGGTAGTAATTTAGCAGCCAGTGATTCGACTTCAGCGCCCACACAATCTGGAGCAAAGATTACCTCAGCCTGGACCAGTTTTGCAAGACGCCTGGCTACTGGAGCCAGACTCAGCTCGGGAATAACAGCTCCCTTTGGTCGGCCAAGATGGGAAGCCAGGATTACTGCAGCACCCTGTTCTAACAAAAACTTGATGGTAGGTAGAGATGATCGGATTCTGAAATCATCAGTCACTTTTCCGTTACTATCAAGGGGGACATTGTAATCAGTTCTGACGAAGACCTTCTGCCCCTGGAGCGCAAGGTCTTTGACATGTTTAGGCATCATGATGTTAGCAGAAAAATCGCTTACTGGGCGTTTTTCAATGCATCAGCAAGAGCAAAGTGTAAATCAAATTTGAACTTATCCACGTTGATTTTTGGCTCATGCCAGACACCATAATCGCCAGCCATGATCAATTTAACCAGATAGCTCTGCGTGAGTGCTTCAGTGGTCTTCTTGTCATACCAACGAATATCAACCTTGGCAGCATTCTCACTCACTGCGCCCAATAGAGCGCTGAGGAAGGTTTGACGATTTTCCGTATCGGTGTTAATTTTAGCAAAACCAGCACCAATAAGACCCTGTATCTGTTCCCAGTCAGTTCCCACAAAGTTTTTCCAGGTCTGTCCATACTTATCAGACATGTTTGAGCCCAGCGCTTCGAGTTGTTCAACAGCATGCTCCACTACCTGAGGGTAGAGTGTTGAGGCACCGTGAGCTACAAAAATCGTTTCGGGTTGTATACGATCAGCTATTTTTAGTAGTTCATGGGCGAGCTCAACGTTCAATTTAACTTTTGTACCCGGTTTTCCTTTGTTGGGACCATGCATGGTACCAATGGTTGGTGCAATCATTAGAACACCTGTCTCGGTGATAAATTGTTCGAAATCTTCAGGGTTGGTGTAGGTCGAAATCTCAGATTTAGTATCTTCGTCTTCCTCACCTGCCAGAACACCTAATTCGCCTTCAACTGAAACACCCAGTGGGTGAGCCATATTGACAACTTCACGGGTAAAGCCAATATTCTCTTCCAGTGAACGGGCACATTTGTTGACGTGATCTGTTGAGTTATCTGCCATGACGCTGGTCAAATGCTGAACAGCACCCTGAACAACTTTGCGTCCGCCTTCAGAAGTATAGTCACCATGATCAAGGTGGGTTGCAATCTGTACACTGGATCTCCGGGCACGGGATTCGATATAATTGGCAGCAACTTCAAGACCAGTGATGGCATCACCAGCTCCAAAATGTTTGAGCGCACTATTGGAAACAGCGAGGACACCTGAGGAACCCAGTGTTTCAAATGCATCGAAGGCAGCATTGATACCCTGAAAGGTGGTAATATTGAAGGCTGGCAGTGCGTAAGGAGTACCACTGGCATTACCCTTTTCTCCCAATTTTGCCTTAAGCGTCAATGCATGGGCGCTGGTAAGGTTATCTGAAAATCTTCTTGAAGTGTTTAATTTTGGTGGGTTGTTGAAAGGATTCATGCCTCATTCTCCAAATCTATGTTAAAAACTACTGTTACTATTTAATTTAAAAAAATCTCTTCAATTCACGTAACTCATGCCCCAGTTACTACAAAAATCAGACCAAGTCAAGCATTCCCGTATTGAGGTGTGGACAGGGTGATCAGGTCAATCTTGGAGGCTCCGGATTGGGCTAAGAGCTCAGCTAAAGCATTGGCCGTCGCACCTGTGGTCAAGACATCATCCACCAGTAAAACATGCTTACCTTTTATAGCAGTTTTATCGGTGACACCAAAGGCTGCTCGTACATTTTTCATACGTTCCTCGGCATTTAATTTTGTCTGACTTGTCGTGTATTTTTTACGCTTCACGAATTGGTTTCCCAGTTCGGTGTCTAATTTTTCTGTAAGCCATTGGCTCATATTATCGACCTGGTTATAGCCACGCTCACGAAATTTCCGGGGATGCAACGGGATGGAGATTACCAAATCTATCTTATTTGTAGGAAGTTGATCCAGAATCTGAGATTCATAGTGATTCAAGACAATTCCAATAGGTTTTCGGCGTCTTGAATATTTCAGGTGATGGATGAGTTGCTGAAAAGGTTTATCGAATTCGAAAAGTGCCCAGGCGCCGGAAATGTATATCTCTCCCGGTACGGAAAATTGTGTATGTGGCCTGCCAATAAGTTTGAATTCCTCGAGGCATGATCCGCAAATTTCCAGCCTTGCATGCGCTATGCGCTGATCACAAATCAGACAGAGAGGAGGATAAATCAGGTCGATGACACCAGTATATAGTGCTTTCAGGGTATCGCTAATCAGATGAGGTGAAAATTGGGCGGGTCTTACATTTTCCAAATGATTACCATTAAAGTGGGGTATTAGCTAATGAGCAGTGCTGACCCTATGACTGGAGCAGCGTCTCCTAATTCAGCTCGTTCAATTCTTAACTTACCTTTTTGATTTTCGAATAAATGGGCATCAACGACCTCTCGAAGAGAATCAATAAAAAATTCAAAACCAGCAGCCAGTGAACCACCTACAACAATAATACCTGGATCCAGCAAGTGAGTAACATAAACCAGGGAGTGCCCCACAGACCTGCCTAAAAGACTCCAGGCGGCCAGGGCATTCGCATTACCGCTCTGAGCAAGTTTGAAGATTTGAAGACCCGTCCTGGATTCACCAGAGATACTCTCATAGTTACGTTCCAGAGCCGGTCCGCAAGCGTAGTCCTCAAAAGTTCCATCATTATATGGTGCTAAACCATATTCGGTGGCGGTACCATGCGCTCCGCTTAGAATGCGGCCATCCCAGACAAAACCATGCCCATAGCCAGTACCCAGGGTGATTCCATATACGAATGCTTCCCCCTTACCTGCTCCTGAGATAGCTTCACCCAAAACAAATACATTGGCATCATTGTTCATTTTTACGGTTACATCAAAATGAGCCTGGAGACGGGCAACCAATGGATAATTCTGAATGACAGGTGTATTCGGCGTTTCCATGACACTATCGTGAGTGTCATTCAAGGGACCTGGAGCTCCGACTCCAACACCAATTAATTCATAATCTGGATATTTTGCCATCTGAGCTTTAATTGTGTTTGCGATAACCAGCATGAGCTCGTCGCCGCGTTCAAATTTGGACATGGCGATTTTGTCTACCAGGAGCAGTAGCTCCCCTGTTTCCCCAACCAGACCAATGCGGACCTTTGTTCCCCCAATATCAACCCCTGCTCGCACCTTCATCAGCTACAGCTCCAGCATATTATTTTAGGAATCTTTCCCAATCAGGATCCTGCAATTCGTCTCGGGCATCTGAATGGACCAATTGGAAATTGCCATATCCTGTACGATCAATGAATATGAATCGGATACCTCCCTCAATATCATAATACTGCCAGGAAAGCCAGGGTCGCTGACCCAGTGATGATTGCTGTCTCTCAACATCATTTGGTATGCCATACTTAATGAGTATCCGTCCTCTATCCGTACTCCACCCATCCATTGTATCTGACCCAAAATCTCTATTCGCAATTTGAACTCGTTTATAAAATTCCTGTTTAAATTCATTGATTGAAGTTTCAGGATTTGGATCTCTGCGTGCCCAGAAAGAGGTCAGCACATTTCTTTTACCTACATCATCTGATTTGGTGTAGAGGCGCTTCTCCTTTTTATCCATAATGATACTCGCAACTTTGAAAATATCATTTACCTGAGACGCACTCAAACCAGCATATTCATCTTTAACTTCGGCTTTTTCCTGCTTAGCTCCAGTATCCCTGAGGATATAGAAGGTCCGTTTCTGGTTGGCAGTTATCTTGCTGCTCCCATCAGTAATATCGACAGATAGCTTATAAATTCCTGAACCGAGTCCAGCCGTATTAACTCCACCCCACTCTACTACTGAAGTACCTGGCATTTTTTTAGTGCGGACAGGGAAATCCTTGACTAAATCTCCATTCAGTGAGAGTACCTGAGCGTGTACACCGTAATTATCCGTTCCAGATAGACCATATGCTTCAATAAAATAATACATCATTGGGGCGCCGGCTGTGAAGGTCCTTTGCGCATTCGGTACTACATCATACCCATATTTGGTGAATTCGTTTTCAGCCTTGGCTTCAACCACCTGGGAAGCGATAGTAATATCAGAAATGCTTAACTCATTGGTAGAAAACAGTTCTAGAGAAACCGGTTTCCGGATAGTCTGCTGCTTTTGAGAATGAACATCTACGATATCTACCTGGAGGATATAATCTCCAGGTTCAACATAAAATTTGCTGATGTCGGGAACCCAGGAAAGTTTTTCGATAGATGCTCTATCCGGAGCCCGGTAGATTCGGGTCCACTGATCAGGATCATAAGGAACAGCATCTCCCTGCACCAGAGCGGTTTGAAAGATAACTTTGGCTTCCAACCCACTTTCACCCTCGACAAATGTAAAGACTGCCTGTGGAATCATGAGGTATACATCCAGATAAACCCCTCCTTCAATGGAGAAACGGGAATAATCCAAAGATACTCTGAAATCCACCTCAGCTTCTTCCTGAGCAAACGATAGGCTCAGTGATAACAGCAGGAAATAGCTTAGCCTTTTAAGTAAATTGAACTGATACAAGGCGAGATACTCCTTCCTCTTCCATGGTCACCCCATATAAAAATTTGGCCGCTTCCATGGTAAGTTTGTTATGGGTAATCACTATAAATTGAGTGTTTGTTGTAAAATGCTCCAGCATCTTCGTGTACTTTCGGATATTTCTATCATCCAGAGGCGCATCGACCTCATCCAATACACAATAAGGACTGGGTTTGACCTGATAGATGGCAAACAGCAGGGCAATGGCGGTAAGTGCCTTTTCACCAGCTGATAACATTTTCAGGTTTTGTGTCTTCTTGCCCCTGGGGGTGGCCTTAATAATGATATCGCTTTCAAGGATGTCGTCTGGATTTTCAAGCAAGAGATTTGCCTCTCCGCCATCAAACAGCATCTGAAAAGTACCTTTGAAGTGCTCTTGAATTTGACCATAAGTTTCACGGAACTGCTGACGGGCGATTCTATCCAGCTTGGAAATGGTTTCAAGTAAGCTTGTTTTGGCTTCAGTGAGATCAGCCTGCTGCTCTTTTAGAAAATTGAGCCTGGCCTGTTCCGTGTCAAACTCATCTTGAACAGCCATGTTAATGGGTCCAAGATCCTCGATAAATTTTTGGCTGCGTCGAATACGCTTCTCTACCTGGTCCTGATCAAATTCTGTGAGATCCAATTCATGGGGCAAATCACTTTGATATTTTTCCTGGACACGTTCAACAATGTGCTGATGTCTTGCTTCCAAATTGGCTCCTGAGACAGAAAGCTCGCGCAATTCATCTGCAGCCGCTTCGCGTTTATGGTGATGATCACGCAAACGCAATTCCAACTCGTTTAAAGCCTGGCGTTTGACCTGGACCTTACCAGCTAAACCGACCAGCATTTCAGATTCTTGTTGAAGAACGGATTTTATTTTTACAAGATGTTCTTTTTCCAGTTCAGTCGTCTCACGATTGCTTTTTAAGGTCTGCTCGTGTTTGAGTTTCTCATCATCCAGGCCTAATTTACGTGTAGCGATATCTTTAAGCGTCTCACCAACGTTAGCCAGACGTGTATCCAGATTTCTTTCTTCATTGGTCAGATTGACATGCTCCAAACGACCGGCCTGTGCATCTTCACTGGTTTGATCACGCTGATTGAGGAGGGTTTGCAGGGATGCTTCCATCTTACTGATCTGCTTTTCCGTGCTGATTCTATCTGTTTCAGCTTCCGTAAGTTGTGGAGAGAATGAAGCAATGCGTTCCTCAGCATCTGCAATGGCCTGGATCAGCTCCCCGATCTCCTGGTCAACACTCTTGGAGTCAGCCTCAGTTGAGTTGATTCCATACTGAGCACGCGAGGTTTTACGTTCCACCTCAAGGAGAATTTGACGTTGATCATCCCGAGAAGCTTTACTGGTTCTCAGTTCACGTTCCAGACTCCCGATTTGCTCATGAGTTTTCTCTATGGCATCGCTATGCTCTTGAATTTCATCCACCAGTTTAGAGAATTGCACGCGCAAACGTTGGATGCGATCCTGGCGTCCGATGATGGTATCTTCACCGGCACCCCCGGCTCCACCTTTTACTAGACCAAAAGTGTCATAGAGGGTTCCATCGACACTCACGGCTCGGCCGCTGATATGCTTCCAGTCCGCCACAAAATCATCATCAACCAGGGTGACATCTTTAAGAAGCAATTGAGCCAGGTCTGCATATCCGGCTTTTGGGGTTACAAAGTCAATGGCAGCACCGATTACATGTTTGCCAGTCAGGATGGTTGAATTTTTGCTTTTAGTCTTTAGAATGGGTTCCAATGGTAGAAAAGTGGCTGAACCGGCTTTTTGATCCTTCAGGGTTTGAATGGCTGACATAGCGGACTTGCGATCACTGGTAACCAAAGCCTCAGCCAAGGGACCCAGGACTGTCTGAATCGCTTTCTCGTAACGCTCATCAACAGTCAGGAGATCGGCCACTGTCCCGAGAATACCTAACTTCTTCAGATCCCCGCCAAGCAGTTTTCTCACACCGCCAGAGTACCCTTCCCCAGATTCCATCAATTCTTCATAAAAATTGAGCTGGTTCTCGATGCTAACCCGGCGTCCCCTCTTTTTTGCCAGGGTCTCGCGAGTTTCATTAAGCTGTGTTTGCATGTCCTGAAAACCAGTTTCCAATTCGGCTACTTTGGTTTCCAGTGTTTTGTATTGGACTTCAGCATCTGTGAAATCTGATGCAACCAAGCCCAATTCTTGTCGGTATTCAGCCTGAGAGTTTTTGAGACGTTCTTTTTTAGTCTTGAGATGCTCTATACTGCTTTTGTGCTGTGTGAGCGCAGCTTCCTGGTGGCTCTTTTGATGATTCAAATCACTGAGTCGATTCAGTAACTCCATATGTTTCTGATTCTGAACATCGTGCTCCGCTTTAGCACTGCGATATTTGTCTACGGCTTCATCAAAAGCAGCCTTGAGTACATCATCCTTAGCTCTGGCCTCATCGATCCGGGGCTGAATGTGAGCTTTTTCATTACTGAGTTCAGACTCCAGAGTGTGAGCAGATTCCTCTCGCTCCACCAGGGTATGCTGTTCAACACGAATGCGATCCAGCGCTGTAGTTGCACTGGCAATTTTTTCCTCTGCGATCAACAGGGTTTGTTCGATGTTGATCCGATTCGTGTTGGTGACATTTACCTTTTCCTGCTGTTCCTGATGCTCAGTCTCAATTGCCTTTAGTTGTTCTTTGGCTTCTTCAGCCCGGTTTTCTTCCAGATTGACTTCCTCACCACTGGCGCCATAACCATCCTTAAGTTGAGCAATTCTTTGTTTGATGGGCGCCAATTTTTCCAGAACCTGGGTACTTTCATAGACAGCCAGAGAGATCTCATCATCCCTCAACTGACCCTGGACACGATCGAAACGTTTATACTTGGCCAGTTGCCTTCTTAAACTCCCGACACTTTTTTCGACTTCACTTATTATATCATTGACCCGATTGAGATCGGTGTCGGTTGAATCAAGACGGCGCATGGACAAGCGACGTTGTTGTTTGTACTTATTTATCCCTGCAGCTTCTTCAATGAGTCGGCGACGTTCTTCCTTGCTTTCACTGAGGATGGATTCCACCATTTTCAATTCAATAACCGAGTAGGCATCTGAACCCATACCCGTATCTACAAACAGGTTATGTATATCCTTAAGTCGACACGCATTTTTATTAATGAAAAATTCACTGGCGCCATCTCTGAATACACGACGTGTGATAACCACATCGGTGTACTCAACTGGAAGCAGACCACGATCATTATGGATGGTAAGTGATACCTCGGCAAAGTTGACCGGTTTACGTTTGGACGTCCCACTGAAAATAACATCGTGCATAGTCTGACTGCGCAGAACCGAAGACTTTTGTTCACCCATAACCCAGCGAATCGCATCCACTACATTGGTTTTCCCGCAACCATTGGGACCCACAATACAGGTCAATCCTTCAGCGAATTTGAGCTTAGTTGGTTCGGCGAAGGATTTAAATCCTTTAATTTCAAGGTCAGATATATACATGCGCTGTGTCTATCTCCAATAAATGCTACGGGGAAAGCAGTCTCAAAAGAGACCTGTGTTACAAAATTTTTAGCCAGGAGGCCAGGTCAAAACTCGGCCACCCAGGACATGCAAGTGCAGGTGAAAAACGGTCTGCCCTGCTTTTTCGCCATTATTCATGACCAGACGATATCCATCATCCAAACCAACCTCTGCCGCAAGTTCGGTTCCTTTTTTTATCAGCTTTCCAATAAGAGACTGGTCGGCATCAGTCAAGGCGGCCGGACCTGCAATATGTTTGCGGGGAATAACTAATAGATGAGTTGGTGCTTGAGGACTAATGTCGTTGAATGCAAGTACATCTTCATCTTCATACAACAGTGTGGCTGGTATATCTCCAGCAATAATTTTACAGAAAACACATTCTTGTGACACTTCTCCTCCTTAATGGGGTTATGCAGGATCCTGTAGTAGCGCCGACACCAATCCGACCGAATGAATAGCCGCTGTTTCAGCACGTAAGCGTCTGGAACCCAGACCCGTGAAAGTATAGTCGGAAATGGATGCTAAATCAATTTCATCCTTTGACCAATCTCCCTCTGGACCAATCCAAATAACCAGAGGTATTGAAGGTTTCATTTTATCCATTGCCCTAGTCAGTGGAAGACTGGAATCAGATCCATAACAAAACAAGTGGATAGCATCTGGAAAACTTTTTAGACAGACTGAGAAGGATGTAAGATCATGAATTTTAGGGCAGTTTGACCGTCTGCTCTGTTTCATGGCTGAAATAGCAATTCGCTCGAGGCGATTCCTATTTAGACCTTTTTTTATGGTGTGGTCGGTAAGCAGGGGAATTATTTCGTTTACCCCCAACTCGGTGGCCTTCTCAACAATAAGCTTGAGATGATCCCCTTTTAAATTTGCGACTGCCAGAATAAGATGCTCTCCAAGCTCTCCCCTCCCAGGATGCTCTTCTAAAACCTTGAGATCCAGGGATGCTTCTTCAATTACGTCTAAGCGAGCGCGAGCGGCAACTCCGGTACCATTGACAACCCAGATCTCGTCACCCACGGCAAAACGCCGCACGCGAATAAGGTGATGAAATTCTGTACCTGCTATTTTTAGGTGAGTTTGCCCGCTTTTAAAGGCTGGCAGATAAACTTGTTCACCGGTGTTCACCGGTGGAGAAATTCCATTCCTGCTTGAAAAAAGAGACCCTTGTAGGTCTGGCGTGAGTCAATGACCTCATCAAAAGAGGCATAGTCATATCCAATTCTGAATGTATAGGAGGCACCCTGTCCACTGAGGATACGAATGTGGAGACCTCCACGAGCTAAGGGAGCAATGTTGCTCTCAACCTCTGCCCATCTATCAAAAAAGCCTTCATCATCAGCAGTGTTCAGTGCCCATACTGGTCCTGCAGATATAAATCCACCAACCTGAAAGGATGGATGCATGGTCTCTATGAAAGGGAACCAGGTGATTCCGGGCATCAGCTTGACAAAGCTGAGGTTGCGATTGTTGACCGAGATAGGTTGACCATAATAATTATAATAGGTGTAGGTATCATTACTTTCAACCAGCGACCAGTCCACTTCAATATCCAGACTGAGAGCTTCGCTGGTGTGATAACTATAGAACCCTCCCAGGCTGCCGCCGTAGCTGAGCAATTCCATGTCCACACCCAATGTTTTGTATTTTATAGGTTCACCTGGCTGTGCTATAACCACACCAAAACCAAGCACCAGCAGTAAAAGGAATGTACAGCGATTTTTCATCTATAGCGGATCATCTTGAGTTCGTGATAACCGGTTGTACGCACAAAGCAGATTTCATCCATATAATTCTCCATAAAGAGCAGACCGCGCCCATGACAGCGCATACGCTGTTCTGGAGTGGTAGGATCTTCCAGACAATCTCTGTCAAAGCCCATTCCTTTATCACGGATGCGCAGCTCTAGATGAGAATCATACATGGTCATTTTGATAGAAACATCATGATCTGAATCGCTCCCATTTCCGTGCTTAATGGCATTATTAACACCCTCCTGGAGAGCTAAAATAATGTCGTGCCGGGTTTCTCTGGGGTAGTCAGTCGTGCTCAAGATATTGCGTGCAAAATCTTGAACTCTATCAATATGACTAATGTCTGAAGGGATGGCCAGAAAATGATCAAAAACTTGCTTGTTGTTCATACTACTCACGGGGCGAATTATAAGATAAATCGGGCTTGTCGACAAGTACGTTCAGCAACAAAAACAAATCATAATAAACTGTAATTTTTAGCGGAAAAGAGGGGAATTATTCAACTTCTTTAAAGTCTGCATCTTCAATCTCAGATTCATCCACTTTTAGTCGTGCAGATGATTCGCTGGTGTGATTATTAAGATTAATGCTATCCTTGTCAACAATTTTCACCTTGCTCAACATATTCTTAACTGTTTTGAAAGCCAGATAAGCCACGGCGAATAATATCAGATAGCGCATGAAATCACCTTTTGATTGGGTTGTAAAATTTGGTGCCCTCAATGGGTTGCCGTATGGTTTCCAAGAGGTCAGAAAGGTCATCTTCGTCGTTTACAAAATCAATATCTGTTGCATTGATAATCAGGAGAGGAGAGGCCTTATATCGAAAAAAGTATTCGTTATAAACTTGATTCAGGGCAACAATGTAATCACTATTGATGTTCGACTCAAAATCCCGTCCCCGCTTGCGGATATTGTAAAGCAGACGATCTGTATCAGCTTGTAAATAAATAACCAGGTCTGGATGGGTGATGGTTTCTTCCATCATGCTGGCAATCTTATCGTAAAGACTCATCTCATTTTCATCCAGATTGAGATAGGCGAACAGACGATCCTTCTGAAACATATAGTCAGTAATAAGTAACTTTGAAAACAGCTCGGTTTGTCTCAGATCCTGAAATTGACGATATCTACTTAGCAGGAAGAAGAGCTGGGTCTGAAAAGCGTAGCGTCTGCGATCACCATAAAATGATGAGAGGAAAGGGTTTTCTTCAAACTCCTCCAGGACCAAACGGGCATCAAGATGTTTTGAGAGACGTTTTGCCAGACTGGTTTTTCCAACTCCGATGACACCTTCAATAGCGATATGGTAGAGGTTTCTCATTGAGTTAATAGTTCCGCTTCCATTGTTTTCACCCAGTTGAGATCAGTGCACTCAGCTAGAAGTTGTGAAATGCTCTTATTACTGACAGGGTCAATGACCTCCGGGGCAATAGCCTGCATAGGCTCAAGTACGAAACGTCTATCTCTGAAGCGCGGGTGTGGGATCACCAGATCAGGTTCCGAACAAATCTCATCACCAAAAAGGATAATATCAAGGTCAAGACTTCTTGGTCCATTAGGTATTTCCATACTTCTATTGCGATGTGCCTGACGTTCTATATCCATTATAAATTGCAATAAATCATGGGCATTGAGCTGAGTATCCAATCGGATCGCTGCATTGATGAATTCACTTTGCGGGATTCCTCCTACTGGCTCAGTAAGATATAAGGAGCTCATCCTAACATTCTCAAAACGCTCATTTAGCTTCGAGAATGCTCTTTCAATTTGAAGCTGCGGATTATGCTTATTTGAGCCGATACTGATCAGGACTTGGGTCATTCCGGGTGACCCAGACGCGTGACTTCCACTTCGACAAAATCCAGAACGGCATCAATGGGAACTTTCTTTTTGCGGACCACCACAGTTATTTCATCGACGCTAAATTGATCGACCAACGCTTCGGCAATGTGATTCGCCAGGGTTTCGATTAGATGATACTTCCGGCCTGTCACCATGTCCTTTACGACACCATACACTTGCTGATAATCAACGGCTTCGTGCAGAGTGTCTTCTGAGGAACAGCGACTAAATGGATAGCGAATTTTGATATCTACCTCGAAACGACCACCAAGTTCCTTTTCGAAATCCTGGACTCCGTGATAGCCGTAAAAAACGAGGTTTTTGATGGTTAGTATTCCCATAGCACGGAAATCTACTTAGCTAATGTAAAATTACAAATGGCTTTCATCGAGCCAGGCGATTTAGAACGTAAAAAGATGGATTTGGGGAATTGAATCTCTTTTCTGAGCTATGAATTAAGCAGATGGAAAATCATCAACTGAGAGGGAAGTAATTTAGTAAACCGACTTTAGTGTTTATTCTAAAGAGGTCAGGCCTTCTCGAATAGCGTATTTAGTAAGCTCTGGAATAGAATTTAGCTTTAGCTTTGTTTTAATTTTGACTCGATGGGCTTCCACCGTTTTCACACTGATATACAAGATTTCAGCAATTTCCTGGGTAGCTTTTCCTTCTGCGATGAGCTGCAACACTTCCTTTTCCCGACCGGTTAGCTCAGGATTTTCGTTTCCTTCGCCCACCAGTTTAACCACATAATCATCAAAAACGTTGGTGGAAATCTCCTCACTGATGTAATAGCGATCGAGTAGGACTTCTCGGATGGCGCGAATGAGTTCATCCCCAGCACAATCTTTTAACAAATATCCTTTAGCTCCAGCTTTGAGCATACCAGTCACAAAGTGTCTATCAGAATGCATGGAGAGTGCGATAACCTTTGTGTCAGGATTCTCATGGATTAGCTGTCGAGTCGCCTCAATCCCATTCAGTTCAGGCATGGCAATATCCATCACGATGACGTCAGCGCTCAATTTCCGGGCCAGTTTAACTACTTCACGCCCATTCTCTGCCTGGGCTACAACGATGAAGCCTAATTCATCATTGAGTATGGATAGTAATCCTTGCCTAAATAGGGTGTGATCATCAGCCAAAATTATGTTTACAGACATTAGTTGCCCTCCAGTGAGACAGGAACATTCAAAATTATTTTCGTTCCGTTACCTCGTTCAGATTGAATATCCAGGACTCCTCCAAGATATTCAATTCGTTCCTTTATGCTAAACAATCCGAAGCTATCTTTCCTGCGTTGCCCTGGTGCGAGGATTGAGGTATCAAAGCCCTTACCATTATCTTCTACTTCAACAGAAAATGAATAGCGCGTTGCCTGAGTTGATATAGACACTTTGGTGGCAGCAGCATGTTTAGTAACATTTTTTAAAATCTCATCTACAGATCGAAAAAGAATTACTTCTTGCTCGTTGCGTAGTTTTATGTTCTCTAAATTGTGTTCATATGAAGTTTCAATGTCAGATTCCAGCCGAATTTTTTCCAGGCGCCATTCCAGAGCTTCAATGAGACCCAACTCATGTAAGACCGGTGGACTTAACTCATACGTAATGGAGCGGGTTTGTTTGACCGCATCAGTGATATCCGTCTCGATAGCTTTTAGTTTGGCTTTAAGCGTTTCATCCTGTGTTGAACTTAGTAAGCCAGCCATTTTAATTTTCGCCATGGCAAGACTCTGACCGAGATGATCATGGAGTACAATGGCGAGATGACGACGTTGAGCCTCTTCAGCTAGAATCAGATCTGAGGTGGATTGTTTTAGCATATTCTGGTATTCCCAGATTTCTGCTTCAACCTTTTTACTCTCTGATATATCCCGAGCGGTAATCTGGACGGCGGGAGCACCTTGATATCGAATCGGAATGGCGGATACCTCCACTGGCAGCAGCTGACCACTTTTACATTCATAGACATCTTCTATGGAAAAGAGATCATCACTTTCAGTAAGCATGGTTGCTTCGAGCTGTTTAGAAATCTCACGTCGAGCGGGTTGTACAAGATCTGTGATTGACTTGCCTACCAGCGCGGCTGAATTCTCATATCCCAACATCTCAATCAGACGGCGATTGACAAATACGATCCGATCACTGACATGTATGGCAATCCCTTCACGAGCTAGATCGATCACGCGATGATAATTCTCTTCACCTTCAGTGAGGTCAGGTTTCGCCGTTGGATTTAGAACATTAATATTTGGGTTCCTTGCTAATTACAAATGTTTGTAACATCGTAAAAGATAAGGTGTGTAAGGCGAAGTTAGAAGGTAGAAGTTAGCTTGGGAGGGCGAAGCACGTCGAGCGAAGACGGGAAGTTAGATCGGCATAGGAGAATGATTCAATCTTAATGATTCACTTTTCCTTGGGGGGATGAGCGGGTGAGGAGAATCGAACTCCCGCCATCAGCTTGGGAAGCTGAGGCACTACCATTATGCGACACCCGCATTTTAAATATGCCTGCGAAATTAAAAGAATTAAATTCCTCAGAGCAAGGCAATTACCGAGTGGGGCGTTGATTTACTTGAATCTTGGCAAGAATTCAAAATCCCAAGTCTACTTGAGGAGTGCAAACAGCGGCGCTAGAGTCCTCACCCTGATTTTGAATTAGAAAAATCGGTGGCCAGTTTATTTTTTTTCTCACTCTGAATTCACCAAAATTCTCTAAATCTTTGATACACAAGGGCTCACTCTCAGATACAAGATGTAGCGCTTGAGATATGTTTACCTCAACATTGTGTAGTTTTATGTAAATTGATTCTTGCCATAAATTGTCTCCCCTCTATATTCGTCACGCTGGGTAATAGTGACCCTAATCACGTGCAGGACACCATACCAACCAGGCAACCAACAATTGGGTAAAGAACTTCTCGCCGTCATTTTTCCGCTATTTTTGATTTGAGGAGTTAGACCATAAACGTACGGATAAATCGCTGAGGAGCAACCCTACATGTCTGAAACCATACAATTTCCATTTGAGTCGAACGATAACGATCTTGGCAAAGCCCCTCTGCAAAATGCGGAACTGCAGATTGAAGCGATCGTTAATCCAGACACTGTTCGAAATGGATCTGATATTGACACATACTACGGTTCTGATGAATTGGGGAAAAGTGTTTTACAGAATAAATATTTAGCGCCTGATGAAAAGTCTCCTGAAGATTTATGGCACCGATTGGCCAAAGCAATGGCAGGCTTAGAGGATAAACCTGAAGTCTGGGAAGATCGATTTTATACCATCCTCCACGATTTCCGATTTGTTCCAGGTGGACGCATTATGCATGGTGCCGGACGTGAAGACATCAAGACTACACTAAATAATTGCTATGTTGTCGGTATTAAAAACGATTCAATTGATGCTATTTACGATGCTATTATTCAAGAAGCCCGGACCTATAAATATGGCGGTGGCTGCGGACATGATCTCTCCGTTCTACGACCCAAAGGCTCCTCCATTGATGGAACCGGTGGCGAATCTTGTGGTCCTGTTGGTTTTATGAACCTGTTCAGCGAAAATACAAATACGATTGCACAACATGGACGTCGTGGCGCCAACATGCAGACCCTCCGTGTTGATCATCCAGACATCGGTGAATTTGTTGATATCAAATTAGATCTCTCCAAGGTCAAATATTCGAATATCTCCGTGCTCCTGACACATGAATTTATGGAAGCAGTTGAGCTGGATACAGATTTCGAGCTCCGTTGGAATGATAAGGTGTACGAAACAATTCGGGCTCGCGAACTGTGGGACAAAATCATCAATGCGGCACATGCCAGTGCTGAACCGGGTATCATTTTTTGGGACACTATGATTGACTATCACAACGCTGAATATTGCAGCCCACTGGTAAGTACAAATCCCTGTGGTGAACAACCCCTCCCCGATGGTGGAGCCTGTAACCTGGGTGCTATCAACCTGGCGCGCTTTGTTAATACCGATGGTGACTTCCTCTGGGATGAGTTTAATGATACCATTCGCCTCAGTGTACGCTATCTGGACAATGTGATTGACTATAATGTTGATCGTCATGCCCTGGAAGATCAGAAAAAGAACGCTATGGGTGATAGACGCGTGGGTCTGGGAATCCTGGGTCTGGCAGATATGCTCATGTTACGCGGAATTAAATATGATACAGATGAAGCTCTGGAAGCCGTTGAAGAAGTCATGGAGATGCTTTCTGGTACTGCCTATAAAACCTCCATTGAGTTGGCCAAAGAGAAGGGTTCCTTCCCCAATTATCAGTGGAATGGATACAAAAAGAGCAAATTCATCGACAATTTACCTCAAGACATTCAGGATGAGATTAAAACCCACGGTATTAGAAATGCCACCATCCTGACTGTAGCACCCACCGGATCAGGAGCCATTGTTGCTCAAGTAAGTTCAGGTGTGGAACCTATTTTCAACGTCAGCTACAAACGCCGTGTGAAAAAGAACAGTGGTTTTGGAGAAGAATTTGACGAATTCAAAGTTGTTCATCCTACCATCCTCAAGAAATATGGCAGCGATGAAGATCTTCCAGAATCAGTCATTACTGCACACGATATTGATCCCTACTTCAGAGTCAAGATGCAGGGTACCATTCAGCGTTATATCGATGCATCAATCAGTTCTACTGTAAATCTGCCTGAAGATGCAGATGTAGAGACTGTCGCCAGCATTTATCAAGCTGCTTACAAGGCTGGCCTCAAGGGTATCACCGTTTATCGTGAGGGTAGCCGTGATGGTATCTTGATTTCAGAGAAAAAAGATGAAAAGAAAGCTGCAACTGATGTAGCCTCAGCTTTAGAGCCAGAACTGGACTTGAATCCTCCCTCACTCCGTCCCCGTCTGCGCCCCAAAGATACCTTTGGTGTGACACATCGGATACGAACAGGCGAAGGCACACTCTATATCACCATTAACCATGATGAGAACGGTTTGTGCGAGATTTTCACGACAATTGGTAAAGCTGGTGGAAATGCTGCTGCTCAAGCTGAAGCAATCAGCCGACTCATTTCACTATCATTGCGAAGTGGAATGGATGTGACTGAGATTATTAAACAGCTCAAGGGTATTAGTGGACCAAACCCTGTCTGGGAGAATGGAAAATTGATTCTCTCAACCCCTGATGCGATCGGAAAAGCCCTCGAAGAGCACATGTCTGAGTTCAACAATAACCAGGCTGCCACTGAACAAACATTTGGAATGGTGGAATCTGAAGACAATTCCGAAGACGCCAGGACTGCCGACTTCAACATGGTTGAGCCATCCAAGGGATCAAGCTCAAAAACCATGACGACCTGTCCTGAATGTGGGTTGACTATTTCCCACGAAGGTGGCTGTCTCTTATGCCATAATTGTGGCTATTCGAAGTGTTAATCTGACTCGATTAGATTAAAAAAAGAGCCTCGGGAGACCGGGGCTTTTTTATTGCTTAAACCTGACGGGCGCTTCTAGAGGTTTCGAGAACACTTCGATAAACTCAGCATAAGACCTCAACCTTCGGATCCCGGATACTGAGGTACTCGAAGTGTGCGGGATTAAGAACCCAGATCAATCCAGTAGTCAAAGGAATGATTTCTAAACCAGGTCAGCTGACGCTTGGCAAAATTACGGGTGTTTTGTTGGATGGAATCAATCATTTGAGCTTCATCAATTTCATCATTTAAAAATGCATAAACTTCTTTGTACCCTATCGTCTTCATAGGGTATAGATCAGGCTGATATCCACGATCGAGCAAAGCCTGACACTCTCCAATGAGCCCATTTTCCAGCATGACTAATACTCTCTGATTGATCCGTTCATACAAGATTTTGCGATCCCGATCCAGAACCACCAGGGTTCCTTGCTTAGCAAACGGATCGCTACTATTTGAATAGGCTTTGGAGGGAACCATGCCTGAGGATTCATAAATTTCGAAGGCACGCATGAGTTTTTTTTTGTTATTGTAATGGAAGGTCCCTGCATATTCCGGATCCAACTCCATCAATTGATTCCAGAGTGCCTCCGCCTCACCAGCATCCACCTTGGCCTGATATTTTTCCCGGAGCGCAGGATCCTTGTGCTGCTCGTCGAAAAGACCAAAACGGAGGGCGTCGAGATACATACCAGCCCCCCCTACTACCACGGGTAGTCTGCCTCGATCCATAACCTCAATAATTATTTCTCGAGCCTTATTATAGAAGTCTGCAGCATTCCAAACAATATCCGGTGTAAGTTCATTCAACAGATGGTGCGGTAAGCGATCCAACATCTCTGCCTCCGGAGTCGCTGTACCAATATTCATAAACTTATATATCTGGCGGGAATCGCCACTGATGATTTCAATATCATGGGTTTCAGCCAGTGACATGACGGTATCCGTCTTGCCCACGGCCGTAGGTCCAGCTAAAATGAGATAGTCACGGTGGGGATCGTCCAGGATTTGATTATGAATATTAATGGGTTTCATGGGATTTGCTTTGCTTCGCCTCTCGCTTCGTGAAAACTTGTTTGTCTTACTGAGCACTTCGACTTGGCTCAGCACAGGCCTGTCGAAGTATGGCAAACTTTTCGAGTCTATCCTTCTACGAGCTCAGGATGACACCAATCTAGTGACGTTCGAAGCGTTTATCCAGCTCATCAATACTTAGATTAACGATGATGGGGCGACCATGGGGACAATAGAATGGGTTTTCTGTGGCAAAAAGTCGATCTACCAGGACCCTCATCTCCTCTTCTGTAAGTGGATCACCAGCCTTGACAGCAGCTTTACATGAATACGAGGCGGCCAGACGTTTTGAAGGTGAATAATCAAACACCCGATTTTCTCGGTAATAATCAATAATTTCCTTCAAGATAGCACCTTCACTGCCACCGCGCATACTTGTAGGCACGGCTTCCACGAGAACGGTTTGCGGTCCAAACTCCCGCAGGCGAAATCCCAGGGTATTTAGCGATGGAATAATGTCTACCAGCACATTGTAGTCATCAGCTGAGAATTCCTGGGTTGCTGGAAAAAGGAGCTGCTGAGAAGTTCCTTTGTTGTCATCCATGTCTCGTAACGCTTCTTCATATAGAATCCGCTCATGAGCCACATGCTGATCGATGATGGCAATCCCATTGTTTATCTGGCTCAGAATGTATTTATTGTGAACCTGCCAGATAAAACCACCATGTTGTCTCTGGGGTTTCATCTCCACTGGATTCCGATCCAAAACCTGACTGAATTGTCTGGCTTTTTGAAGAATCTCACTCTCCTCTGGGCTCCGCTGCTGACTATCAGCAGGATACTGCCCCCCTGGGGGAGCCACAAAGCTGGTTTGGGGTGATTGGCCATCTGTTGGGGCGAAAAGGGGTGCTACAGGAGGACGGTTTTGAAAGCCAGGCATGACCTTCAATGTCTGACGCAGGCCATTCTCAATAGTTTCCTTGACTACATGGTAAACCCGCCACTCATCATTAAATTTTACTTCTGTTTTAGTAGGATGCACATTGACATCAACCTCATTAAGAGGCACCGAAATATTTAAAGCGTAGAATGGAAATTCTCCACGCTGTATCAATGATTTATAAGCCTGATAGACTGCATTATTTATCAAGCGATCCGAGACAGGACGTTGATTAATAGATAAATATTGCTCTCCCCGAGCAACACGAACCAGATCCAGGTTTCCTATAAAACCAGTCACCTTGATATTCCCCCGGCTCTCGTCGACAGGAATAATCTTATCTCCATACTCGCTGCCAAAAACAGCTGTCACGCGTTCTGATGGCGTTGCTGATCGAAGATCGAAAATGACCTTTTGATCAGCCACCAGTTTAAATGCGATCTGTGGATAAATAAGGGCCAGCGGCTTCACTCTATCAATGATGTGATTAAGTTCGGTTCGTTTGGCTTTTAGAAATTTGAGACGGGCTGGTACATTGAAAAATAGATTCTTCACCGTGATACGCGTGCCTGTTTCCCAGGCAATGGGTTGCACATCCCCGGATTTTCCAGCCTGCACCTCTAGAGCAAACGCAGCTTCACTACCCTGTGCTCGAGATACCACTTCCAGCATGGCTACTGATGCAATACTGGGAAGTGCTTCACCACGAAAACCCATGGTTTTTATACGGAATAGATCTTCAATTTCAGCGATTTTGCTGGTAGCATGTCGTTCGAGAGCTAATCCGAGTTCCTCTTTATCAAGTCCAACACCGTCATCAATAACCTGGATAAGATCGCGACCACCATTTTTGATGGTCACCTCAATACGGGTGGATTCTGCATCAATGGAATTCTCCACCAGCTCCTTGACTACTGAAGCAGGCCGTTGAACGACCTCGCCAGCTGCAATTTTATTGCATAGAATATCAGGTAGGATGTGGATACGGGACATTTACAAGATCGTTAGGGGTTAGGGGTTAGGAGTTTGTTTGTCATGGCTGAGAGGACTTTATCTGCCAGTGCAGATGACTCAGACTTCAAACTGGATACTTCAGCTTTGAATTTTGAGACAATATCTTGATCATCAATACCTGGGATATTAATCAGCACGTTTAAGGCGGCGCCTTCCAGACCAGCTCGTGCCTGAAGTACAGCCACACCAGCATCTGATAGTGAATTCTGGTTTCCGATCTCTGCCATCCGTGCGGCTAGTTTCATAATCTCCAGCGAATGCCTCATCACCCTCAGGGGAATCTCAGCTGAATAAACGGTTGCTTCCTGGAGCGCTTGAAGACGAACAGCTTGCTGTTCGTCACTCTTTTTGGGTAAGCGCATGGCTGCCATCACATTATTGAATGATCTTGTATCTTCATCGACCAGAAACAGGAAAGTATCTTTCAAGGTTTGAGCCTGATTACTTAAAACTTCAATTTCATCCCAATTGGCCTGATATCCTTTTTTTCCGTAGGTCAAAACACCAACCATATTGGTGAGTCCCGCTGCCATGGAAGATGCCAGTGCTGAAACGGACCCTCCACCAGGTGCAGGTGAATCAGAAGCCAATTCATCCACAAACTCGGTAACACCCATATCCACCAGATTTTTTTCGTCTTTAGAGCCCAACTGGTACTCGATAATGCGTTCCTGGGGATTAAAGGGCGAGATTTCATTTAAACCCATGCTCTGTATGGCAATGCGAATCAGTTCGGCATTGGAAACAGCAGTACTGGAATGCTGCTTTTTGAGGTAATATTTGCCGGCGTCCAGCATAGCTGTGAGTGGAATGAGTCCCACAAGTTCGCTTCCGGATACTCTTAGACCACGCAGATCTGCCTGCTTGACCACTTCATCAAAGGCGATATGAAAGGGCGTGACCTCCATATCCACCAGATTCATGGATATCTGTGCCATGTTGTATTCGTCAATATACCAGCCGACAGCCTTGACTGCTTTGAGGGTGCCGGGTCGTTTGATGGGTGTCCCCTGCTCATCACGGACAAATTTATTGGTTTTAGGATCCCTGGCATTCCGCCCGGCTTCCCGAATCTCTAACGCAATATCAGTGGCTTTTTTCTGATCCCGGGTATTAAGATTTACATTGTAGGCGATGAGGAATTTACGGGCACCCATGACAGTGGCCCCTGCACTGGCATTAAATTCAGCTTTACCAAAATCTGGTTTCCAAAAGGGGTCCTTCAATTTTTCAGAGAGACCTTCGTATTCCCCGGCCCTGACCTTGGCAAGATTCTCGCGCTCGGGAGAAGCTGCGGAATATTCATAGAGGTAGACTGGAATATTCAACTCTTCACCAACTCGTTTACCCAGAATACGGGACAACTCGGCACATTCTTCCATGGTCATATTGCTCACGGGAATAAATGGACAGACGTCTGTGGCACCCATACGGGCATGCGCTCCTGTGTGGTTGCGCATATCGATGAGTTCGGAGGCACGCTTGATACCCTGGAATGCTGCTTCCACAGTGGCTTCGGGTCCACCTACAAAAGTGACAACTGTACGATTGGTATCTGCACCTGGATCAACATCCAGAAGGGTGACACCCTCAACCTGAGCTATGGCGGAGGTGATTTGATCAATCAGGGTCAGATCATGACCCTCACTAAAATTTGGTACACATTCAACGATTTTCTGCATCTGAAAAACCTTTAAACTTTAGATAAATAATAAAGAAGATATACTATGATACCGGCCATAACCATAAGACCGAGAAAGCTACGTTTTGGGTAGGTAGAGGTTAATCGCCTGAAATGAAGGCGCTTTTCATCTGACTCTGCAGTTTCAAAACGTCTCAATCTCCGGGTTTTAGCATATTTCAGTTCTGGCATTAGATCCCTGCAAATAAGCTGGAAAAAATACTGATAAATGGTCCAATAACGACACCTAAAACGTGAAATCCAGTGATCCATCCAAACATGATGATTCCAAATAGCACCATGGGTCCCTTAGATTCAATAAGATACAGCGTTGGCGTATACTTATGCGGGAGAAATCCAGCCAATATTTTTGAACCATCTAATGGTGGTATAGGTAGGAGATTAAAGAAGGCCAGAGCCAGGTTGATATAGAGCGAATATCTGAGCATTTGAAAAAGAACACCAACGCCTCCATTGGGGTCAGAATAAACTAGATCAGTAGCCAGAAACACTCTGATAAGAATTCCAGAGATCAGAGCCAATACCATATTCATCAGAGGCCCAGCAGCTGCAATCCACATCATATCTCGTTTTGGATTTCCCAGATAACGAGGATCTACCGGAACAGGCTTGGCCCAACCAAAGTGAATCAAGAATATCATGATGGTCCCCATGGGGTCCAGATGAGCTAAGGGATTTAGTGTGAGTCGTCCATGATTTTTTGCCGTGGGATCGCCAAATCGATACGCCACATAGCCATGAGCAAACTCATGAAATGTCAGTGCTATCAGGATGGCTGGGACAGCCAGAAGTAGTGAGTAGAAATCCATTTATATATGTGTTCCTTTATTCGTTAATAAACCGCTTAATATAGACAGCGCGCCATGGAAGTGAACAGGATAAGCGGGTCAAATGTTCCATGCATATGGATTTTGGCCGCGGTAGGGTTGTATCAAAATAAATTAGGATTAGTTTCAGGGTAGGAGGCTATCATGGATTTTGGGATTAAAAATAAAATAGCGTTGGTTCAGGGGGCCTCATCTGGGCTGGGATATGCCGCTGCTTTGGAATTAGCCAGCGAAGGGTGCAAGGTCGCTATATGTTCCAGAGATGAAGCACGAATTCAACGCGCTGCAGAATTGATCAGCAAAATCACTGGAGCTACAGTCCAAGGATTTGTATGTGATGTGGTTGATGTTAATGCTCGGCGGGCTATGCTTAATGAGATAGAGGATAATTGGGGATCAATTGACATATTGGTAGCCAACAATGGTGGACCCAGCGCAGGATATTTTGATAGTCTTGGTGATGAGCAATGGGATCAAGCCTTACAGGGGAATCTAATTGCCATGAAGGATTCAGCCCAGGAAGTCCTGGGAGGCATGCGTAAAAACAGTTGGGGTCGTATCGTATTCATCACTTCCGTTTCTGTAAAGCAACCCATCGAGTCCCTTATTCTCTCTAATACGGCTCGTGCAGGATTGACCGGTTACGCCAAAACACTCTCCGCCCAAGTCGCGGATCAAGGCATCACCGTTAACATGGTCTTGCCTGGTATCCATGATACTGAGCGAGTTAAAGAACTGCATAGTGATCTGGCTGATCCAGCCCTCATTGCCAAAGACATCCCCATGAAACGTCTTGGAAAACCAGAAGAACTGGCAGCTGTCATAACCTTCCTTGCATCAACCCGGGCAAGCTATATCACTGGACAATCAGTTGTTGTAGATGGTGGTCTGGTAAAGGGTTTATTCTAGCGTGGCAAAATCCGGCTCAAAAGAACGTTTTTACAGCAGGGGCTTGCATTTTGAGTGCACCGGATGTGGTGCGTGCTGCAAGCTGGGGGGTGGTTTTGTCTACCCCACGCTGGAGGATGTAGGATTTGCAGCCAGGCATCTCGACATGAGCGTGAGTAGTTTTACTGAGACATATATGGATTTACACAAGGGCGAGTATGTTTTCAAGAATGATGGTGATAATTGCATTTTCTATGGTGAGAATGGTTGCACTATTTATGAGGCTCGACCTACACAGTGCAGAACTTTTCCCTTTTGGAAAGCCAATTTAAAATCGCAATACAGGTGGAAACTGATAGTGGAAGAGTGCGAAGGTATTGGTCAGGGAAAACTGTTTGATTCGGAAGAAATTGATGCCATCAAGAATCAAACCAGTCAAACACCTCCAGGTCCTGATCCTGAATCCATAAATCCCCCCGAATAGTATTTCTCAGCCCTTCCGGGCTACCATAATATCTCTTTTAATAGACTGATCCACACGGTGGGTGAATTGATCATAGGGATTTGTGTCTAAAACACTAAACCCTTTTGCTGTTAGCAGCTCCGTAAATGCTTCACGCGGCCAGACAAATTTATTCCAGGCCAATACCAGGCTCCCGCCTGTTTTCAAAACTCCATGAAAATCAGGTAAACACACTTCCAAAAGCTCTGCAGGGCTTCTAGTACGGGAGTTGTGTTTTTTTTGCCCGATGTTCCCATGGGCGATTCCATATGGCAAATCACCAATAATGAGGTGAAATTTTTCAGCCTTGAAATATCGTCTCGCATGGATGGCATTCCCGGCAATCATGGATAAATGTCCGCGGGTATCCTCAGACTTAAAGCCTTGCTTATCCCTGGCATATTGGAAGTCCTGGATGAACGCTTCGGCGCCCTCAGGACTACTATACATTGATCGTTTGCTCAGTGTGTGTTTGTATTTTTCCCGTTCCATGAATTTTTTAAAAAAGAGGGTGGCATCATGGACCAATTTACGTTCCAGCTCAACACCTGTGACAGCAAAGCCAGAAGTGGCTCCTTCAAAAAGGGTGGTGCCTTTACCAGCGACTGGATCAAGTAATTGGATGGAATCATCATACTGAAAATCACTGGATAACAAGCCCACGTTGATCATCATCCTGGTAAATATCTCATTGGTTTTACCTGAATATTTGAGCAACATGGATATCTTGGGATCAATATAGGCTGGGGTTGTTAAGGCAACCGGTAACAAGGCAGAATCATGAGCATCACTGGCCTGTTGGAAGAGGGCAAATATGAATGAGAGCCTGGAAAGCCAGGTCAGTTCAGTGTTACTAAGGGGATTTTCCACGGTAAATGAGAGATAATTGATACCGGCCAAGTCCAAGGACTCAATATGTTCGCAAGATTGTGCAAACCGCTGACAGGTAAGCTTGAGTTCCGCCAGAGCCAGCTGTTCAGACTCCAGATAATAAACTCGATTGTGCCCGGGGTTTCTAAGGAGTAGATATCTTAACATGGGTGGTTTCAACTATGGCAGATTTATAACTCTGCCTGTTTAAACAATTTAGCATAGCGCCGTACTGGCTGTTCCAATTCATGCATTCCAAAATGCCGGCTGAGCCTGGTTATCTCTCGGCCATCAGCCATGAGCAATAATGTCGGAACCGCAAAGATGAGGTGTTGACCAGCTATCTCCATCGATTCCTCAGTATTCATATACTGAAAATGCCAGGGAGGTTCTTCCTGAAGAAGTGCCTCAACTCTGGGTCTCAGCACCTTGCAAACATTGCATGTGGGTGTCGAGAAGTAGAGCAGCGTCAGTGGGTGCTCCTGGAGAATAGTTTTAAGTTCGGATGGTATCATGTGATGAAAGTATTTTAACGGATCTCCAGTAATTCCACATCGAAAATCAGTGTGGCATTAGGTGGGATAACGCCACCGGCACCTCTGGCACCATAGCCTAATTCAGATGGAATAATCAAGCGTCTTTTCCCACCAATTTTCATCGAGAGAACACCTTCATCCCAGCCCTGGATAACTCTGCCAATTCCTATGGTAAAGCTGAAGGGTTTATCCCGATCTACAGAACTGTCAAATTTGGTCCCATCTTCCAGCGTACCGGTATAATGGACAACAACACCCTGACCATTTGTGGGAGATTCGCCTGAACCAACTTCCATGTCAGTATATTTTAGACCACTTGAAGTGGTGATTTCTTCACTCATAATTATTTCCTTCTTTTAGTAACCAGGGTTTAGAGATGGGATCGGCTAAATCGTTACAACTTCCTTGTAAAGTTTTAGATCGAATGAAAAGGTGCTACCAATGTCAAGGCGGCTTTTAACTTCCAGATTTGAGTTATGCAACTTGAGAATATGCTGACAAATGTGGAGACCCAGGCCGGTGCCCTTAACCGCTTTTTGGAGCTGTTGTTTAGAACGATAAAAGCTCTCGAAAATCTTGCTGATATCTTCTTCAGCGATGCCTATGCCAGTATCCTCGATACGGAAAGTGAGCATCTCATTGGATTTCACTTCCGTAGTGATGCGAATTCTACCCCCAGGGGAAGAAAATTTTATGGCATTGCTCAGGAGATTTCGAATAACCTGTCTAATTCTTAGTGGGTCTGCGTTCACGGTTTGAATGGCATCTGGAAAATCACGCTCAACCGTGATCTTTGATTGGTCAAGTAACAAGGCATAGCTTTGGAGAACATCTTCTACTAATTCAACCATGGGAAATGGTTCCGCATTGATTCTCATCTGACCGGTCTCGAGAACAGCCACATCAAACATATCATCAATGAGGGCGCTCATATGCCGGACCTGGCTATAGACAGCACCCAATTTCTGGCTAAGATCTGCTTCACTCATTTTTTCGCGATGTTCCACCAGAGTCTCAATATTTCCCTGCATCACCGTGAGGGGAGTCTGGAGTTCATGACTAACTGAGGCCAATAATTCAGTCCGCATCTTCTCCTTCTGTCCCAATTCATTAAACATGACATCAATACGTTCCATCATTTCGCCCACATGCATTGCGACATGGCCAATTTCGTCGCTGGCGTCATCAACCAGGGCAAAGCGAGTATCGCCTGCCCGATAATTTTGTACAGCCTGAGCAACGCGTTGGACGCGACGTGTAAGAAAGTACCAGAATAACATCCCGGCAAAACCGGCAATGATAATGCTGAACATCACGGTACGTGTCAGGATTGAGCCATACTCTTCCCACCAGCTCAGATACACATCTTCCCCACCCTCTACCAAAGTGACCAGAATATAGGCATCTGGATCCTCAACTGGTCCGATGGGTGCTGCAGAAAATACAAAATCCAGATCTGTAGCTGTGGGTACTGCGATTTCAATGGGATATTCAGTTGTATCTGCTTTGATGAATGAGTCAATCAGGTCGATGGATACATGCTTGTTAATCAATTGGGATGGTACATAGCTCCCATGTTCCTGGATTTCACCATCTGGTGTAACCAGAAATAATTCCATTCCTGGATAGTACATGGCTAGTGAATCAAAAAAAACCGACATGTTGGTGATGTCGGTCTCAGTGTTTTGTAGTTCTTCAGTGATTTCTAAAGCAGTATGGCGGTAGGCTGTTTGAATATCAATTTCAAGTTCTTGCATGACATCAGCCTGATTCCATAGGACCAATAGTACACCATTCAGAATAAAGAAGGCTATGAGCGCAAGAGAGACCTTAAAGGTCAGGGTGCGATATAGCGGGATATGACTGAATTGAACCATAAAATGATGTTAAGAACTTATCTCATCAGAAAATTTGTAGCCCACACCCCATACGGTGAGTACATATTCAGGATTATTGGGATTTTTCTCAATCTTCGAGCGCAGACGGTTAACATGGGTATTTACCGTATTCTCATAACCCTCAAAAGAGTAATCCCAGACAATATCGAGCAGTTGTTTACGACTATAGACACGCCCAGGTTGACGAATAAGTAAGGTCAGCAAATTGAACTCTGTAGCTGTTAATTGGATCTCTTCTCCACGGATGGTCACCGCCCGCTTTTCAAGATCAATTTCCAGATTTCCTTTACTGATTTTTCGCTCTGAGCCTTCCTCATCGGTGATATTTGAGGCAGCACGTCGCATGACAGCATTAATTCTGGCAACCAGTTCCTTGATACTGAAAGGCTTGGTGATATAATCATCGCAACCTGCTTCCAGAGCAGCAACCTTATCCAGCTCATCATGGCGCGCAGTAAGCATTATAACAGGTGTATACACATTGTCCTCATGCAGTGCCCTGACAACATCAATACCTGATATCTCTGGGAGCATCCAATCCATGAGGATAAGACCAAAATCTCCCTGGCGAGCTTTTTCAAGGCCACTGTCCCCATCGCGGGAGATGGTGAGCTCAAACCCCTCATAGCGTAGACCTTCTTTTAAGAGGCTGATGATTTCGGCATCATCTTCAACGAGTAAAAGGTTTTTATTCATATGTGCTCCCTGATCTTCTCCTGCCATTAACGCAGGTAGGTCAGCTTAACCATCTGGTTTGAGTCAGCTGTAGTAATCCTGGCAAAATAGATGCCAGAACTCAACATACGATTGTTCTGATCTAAGCCGTTCCATGAGAAGACATGCTGCCCAGCTTGAAGCTGACTTTTTTTATAATTGACTTCCTGTCCCAGAGCATTATAAATCCGAATTGACACCTCTTCTGCATTGGGAAGATTGTAGCTGATATTTACAGTTGGATTGAATGGATTTGGATAGACTGAGGTAATCTCAAAAGATTCAGGAATGATTGTGGTACCTGCTTTCATCAGAACCCCTGCCGCACCTGCAGCTTCAGGATATAATATTTGAAACTGTGTATCCTGGGATTTTAATATTTCCAGTTCCCGTGGTGCTTCACCTGTCCAATAGCCCATAACTTTGAGACCATTTTCAGTCTCACGGGTGGCTAGCCTGAGACCAGGATAATTCATGATACTGGGTTGCGAGGTCGATTTTAGTGTAAAGGAAAAGGCTTCTACAGGTTTTGATGCCCGCAGTGTGAGATTACCATCCCTGATGATAAATTCAGCGTTGCCTGCGTCAGCATGACTCGCACGAGCCAGTTGATTGCCTAGGATTTCATCGACAAGTAAAACCACGTCACTAATATTTATCAGACTATCCAAGGATATATCAGCAGCCCAGAATTCGCATTCACCAAATTCGCCTTCATCCAACATATAATTAACGAGAACGATCAGATCCTGTACACCCCGATACCCATCATTATTGATATCTCCTCTGCCCCAGCCTGGACATGGGAGGATGGCGTCTGTTCGGGTGGTAAAGAATAGAGCAGATTCATCTGTCAATACGTGCCCTGTTTCCACCCATGTATTATCAAAGGTATACTGCATACCAACTTGACCGGTATGATCTTCAAGACCTGTCGTAGAATACCGACCGTGGGGAGGTGGATAGGAAGTTGGTGACGGATTATTGTTATTATTGTACGTATGATACTGAATTTTAATATCACCATTACCATCGGTGCTACCATAGTAGTCTGCATCATAGAGAATGATTTCAAATTTCTCAAGACTACCACTGAAGGCATTCTCCATATTATGGTATTCGATAATGAAAGTATGCTCGGCAACATTGGAATAGGTATACACATCACCAGATCCCATTACCAGATCATCCCAGAAAGCTGCTATCATAGGACTTGGTCCCATGGGACCAGGCACGGTATAGTTCCGATATAGTGCTGATTGGCTGGCGCCGAGAGCAATATATCCATTTGAGCAAATAGATATCTGGCTATAGTCTTCTCCATAAAAGCCGAACCCAAAGGGCAGGTTCACAGTGACAATGTCTTCCTGATTTTCGGCATTATCGTTCAGGGGGACCAAGGTTCCATTTAGTGTACCTAAGCCTGGTACGATTTCAATCCAATCGTAGTGGGGAGCCAGGGCGTAAGCCAAGTCCTGATTGTCATAACAGAAATAGCCACCAGCATCTGGACCCGTTGGATCGTCCATCCCAGGTGTTCCGATGGGCATGAGGATGGAGACAGTTTCTACAAAACCATTATCATCAGTAAAAACTACCTGAAGTGGAATCTGAATTCCAACTGTTACCTGTGTATCGATGTTAATTTCAAAACTTGAGGCGCTATTATTGGTTGGGAACCCAGGTTCAGCATCAAGAAAAACAGCGACTGAATCAAGAATTTCGATATTTGGATGATCACTGTGTAGTGTTGCTGTCAAATTACTGCTACCAAGCGTACCGATATTTTCGCAGTAAAGCACCAGACTGGTTACTTCACCTGGATCAAATGAAAAGGGTGGCAAGCCAGGCTCAGCGAGTGTGTGAACTTGCAAGTAAGGTGCATAGACATCAAATCTTCTATGATCACTATAATTGGCTCCCTCAGCACTGATATCGATGGCCACATCGTACATGGCCATACCTGGATAATCAGCAGGAAGACTGAAGTTCAGATTATTCAGAACCACTGAGGCACCAGCATCCATGCTGGCATAGAAATAATCAGCTGGAGCAGCATTCTCACCAGTAACAGAGAGGCTGACATTGAAAATGGTAGACGCAGAATGGTTTGAGAAAGTCAAATCAAATTGAGCGGTTTCACCGGGATTGAGAAAACCATCGCTATTGCCAACTGTTTCATTCAGAGTCGCTGCATCAATAAGGACGGCAAAATTCTCATTGCCAACAGTAACATCAAGTTGACGTGGTTTAAAATTATGTTTTGTAACTGTTAAAGTCAGGGTGCTTGGCAAAATAGTTGGTAATTCAAGCACAACATTACCGTCAATATCTGAGTATCCCGATACAAATACATTTGTCCCAGTCAGTGTGACCCAGGCATCTTCAATGGCATTGTCATCCTCATCCAGAGTGGCAACATCAAGATACATAGCATCATCTGGTATTTGAGCAGATACATCGATTTGCATATCTTGGGGTACACCGGTCCACAATTCTGTAGCGGCATCACCCATCAGATTATTCCAGGCAGTGAAATTTTGTACATAGGACGCGGCATTCGTTGGATAGGTTGCATTTAAATTTAACCTGCCCCTCTCAAGCGCGGCGCCGGCATAATATAATTTATCACTAAAGATCCCGTGATAAATGCCGCCTGTGACGCAATTATTGTATCCAGTATGAGTGGACGATGTCGCCGTCCCCACTGCAGCAATAGCACCTTTAGGTACAGAAGATGTACCTTCTCTCAAAAATGCTTCGGATCTTGCATCCCAATCAAATCCACCCGTTCCACAAGTCAAAATGGTTACGAAGGGCAATTTCCATCCATTTGTCAGGGCGGCGGTGTTGCTGTCCCCCCAGCCACTCATGCCTAGCCATCCGCGATAATTGAAAAACGCAACCCCGGAATTGATTCCACTAGAAATTGCATTAACCCAGGAACCTGTAGAATAAACTTGAATATTATCTTCGAATCCATTCTGACGACTCAGTTCATCTATATAGCGATTTACCATCTGAGTTGATAGACCTGAGTTGTGTGCTGGGTCACCCACCAGTAAAGCTTTATTATACCAGGCAGTCTCCATCATATAGGGGGTCTTTTCATAGGACAATAATTTTCCAATAATATTCCCTAATTCTCCCGTAGTTTCAGCTGAGATCCGACCCACAAATGCATCTGAAACATAGTCATTTCCCGCGAGATGAACGTATGGAACATCGGTTGATCCCCCAGAATGCGAGAAAGCCGGAACGCCAAATGAACCGGTCACATCCCCTACGATTGTAACAAATTCAGGTGGATTCTCCCATGTATCATAAGCATTCTGTATATAAGTTTGAATGGCAGAATTGGATGTACCCGTAACCAGCGAACTGGCTGTATGCACTTCAAAACCTTTTTCGTGCCTCCAGTCCACCAAGGCTTGCAAAAGAAATGAAACTGTGGTGTTACTATCATAAATATACAGGATGGAAGGAGTCTGGTAGTTTGGCTCCAGCACGAGAACTGAATTGGGAACCAGATTCCTGTAAATAGGTTCAAAAAATCTTGAAATGGGTCTGGACGGAGTAGTGAGAGGTTCGCTATGATTCAAACTGACTTCCAGACCTTCGTAAATACGTAACTCTTTGCGGACTGGGTTATATTGAAAGGGGCTAACTTCGACAGTGGCCAGAGTCAGATCCCGCAGCTGAAAACGTTCATGAAGGATGATTGGTGATTGAGGAAACCAGGCGTCTTTTTCGTAAATTTCACGATCGATGGAGAATTCTGCATCAATCCCTTCAGCTTCTAATTGTACAGGTTGGAAGGGAGCGAGATTCACGTTTGATTCTACCCTAATTGAGGTGTAGGTAAAATCAGTTTGAAGATCCCCTGTTTCTGGAACGGCGAGGAGTGTTGATGTTGTGGGAAGATCTGGCGCCCCTATGATGCGAAATTGACCGTCTAAATCGGTATCCAAATAATCATATACCCCCTGAGCAAAACTAATGCGACCAATGGAAAAGTCTGGTGAGCTAGCCTCTAAAGTTGAATGATTTGCATCAAATGACTTCAGATTCAGATGTGAACGTTCAGAGACTGGACTACTGGTGGCGAACAGGCCACCGACTATTCCAAATGTGATGATTAAACTCAAGACTTTTTTGTACATATTTTACCTTTCTATACTTTCCCCAATCCAAACAATATACAAGATCGACCCACTTGCTGGTATGCAAGCAATCTAACAATTTGATAAATCCTTTGGAGTGTTGCAGAGCTTTGATATGGGGCTGTTTTTGATTTGTCTGGCCTGCAAGAGTATCTTCGTGCCCTGGAAAGCGAATAATCTGGATCGCTAATAGCTTACGATGATAGGGTATTGAGCCCTCCTGCCAGCCTATTTCGGGTTTTAACTTTCGGGATTGATCGAAACCAGTTTAGCCTGCTCACCGGAGACTTGCGTAGGAGAGTCGCTGCTACGCAGACCCGGAAACTGCTTGAGAGAGCTGTAGTTAAAACATTCGCGCCATTAGCGTAATTAGCGGTTTCAGTCTCTAGGTGCGGTTTATTTCAGCAGGGTAACCTTTTGAATATGATGCCCACCGCTATTCTCGATCCTCACAAGATAAACACCTGATGGAAATGCTTCGGTTTGAAGTGTGTATCTATGGGAACCGGCAGGCATTGCCGACATCTCAGCGGAAACGAGTTTGCGTCCGAGTAGGTCATAGACTTCCATGCGCACATCACCTGCCTGTTGCAGGCTGAAAGGAATTGTGGTCATCCCATTAAAGGGGTTCGGATAAGCCGGTCCAACTTCAAAATTGGTGGGTTGTTGCCTGGCGTTATCAACCGACACCCAGAATAGGTCGGGTGGATTCGTCGTAAATCTGATGATGCGACCCGCCACAAGTTCAGCGGCTCCAGGAGCATAATTTCTGGCATAAACATACATGAGACCATCGTTCTGGTCAGGCGATTCTATACCAACTGTGCTGAAGTTGTTGATCTGATCCACATCATGCACTTCATAGTACTGAAATTCTATCACGCCATTCCCATCATCTGCCACCAGTCCAGCTGGATCATATAAAACGATTTGAAAAGTTTCCAGAAAACTCCGGTCGCCAAATCCATTCCAGACTTCGTGCCATTCAATGATATAACGCTGATTGGCTTGATCGTGATAGGTATAAATATCAATGGGTCGTGCTACTTCCTGGCCATTCACCAGAGTATCATTGTCAAGATCATCCCAGAAGGGGGCCAACATGGCATCTGGTCCCAGAGGCATGGGTATTGACCAGTTGCGGAAATAGTTGATATAATCTGGTCCAAAGGCTGCCCAGCCGTTGGTATTCACGGTGAGAACATCGTAATCCACATCATAATATTTGAAGGTAAAGGGCAGGGTGACAATCTCATGATCATCATCACCGAGTGAGTAATGCTGAGCACCACTTTCACTTGATAAATCCGTCCAGTTATAGGTTGGAAGTTCTGCATATTCACTATCTGTATTATCGTAAGCCCAATAACCATCATTTTGATTAGGAGGCGTCGGATCACTGCTGCTTTCAGAGCCAATGATTACCATAAACTGTCTGTTGTAAAATGATTCGGTCTGATTATCCAACTGGAAATCAAAGCGCAGGGGCAGTCGACTCCCGTGGGCTACATCACTGATGGAACCAGCAAAGCTGTTATCAGAGAAAGTCATATGACCCTCTGCATCCAGCGTGGCTGTACCAGTGATATCGCTGAGCGTTACGAATTCTGCGGCGCTGGTAAGGGTGACATGAACCGTTGAACCTGCAGCATCCAGACCCAGGAAACTGGCATTGAGGTTTAAACTAAAAGCTGCTTCTGGTAGGGGTCTGATGTGACCATCAAAGGTGATTGACAGATCTGGGGAAACGATACTTACCGGGATGGCGACTGGTGAGCTAATACCTGCAATTTCCACATCAATAACTATTTCACGATCACCGAGCTGGATCATGGGCGCTGTGGTTGCTGTTGTGCTCACTGTCCCACCGGCTGGAATTGTCAAAACTCCCAATGTTTCGGTATAAGCACCATCAGGAGAGCTAAGATTAAGTGCAACGGATACTGATTGGCTACCATAATTGTGGAATTGGGGTGTCCAGCTCGTCATACCAACATG
>JABIFG010000233.1 GCA_018650795.1 Fidelibacterota bacterium | reverse complement strand
TTGATAGAGCATCACCTAGTTGGTGGATATGCTTCTGGAGTGTGTCTGCTTCTATTGTTGCTACTTTCATAATTATCCTTCTTCTATCTCAACCTCAAATCGCCATCCAATGATTCTGGACGTAATAACCAGCGTTTCCCCACTCGTCCATCCGGTCAGTCTCTTTGAAGAGTTGTTTGACAAATTTAATGATCTGGAAAGCATTGCCATCGGGTCCATTCACGTCTATGACCATTGCCTTATCCTAAGAAAGTCGCCCACATGCTCTACAGACTTGTCCATCTCTGTTGGCTCTTGACTCCGCTCCATCGGACCATGCTTTTTCTGCCACACTTGGATCGACATTGTTCTGCCTCACAAGGCGATGAAACTGCTCTTTATTCCCCCCGTATGCTGCCACTCGAAGCATTCTCTTTAGTTGCTCTATCATTGCTCTCTCCTCTAGATAGCTCTTGAATCAGTAATAACCGTTCATGCTGCATCCCCTGATCAAGCCCCCTTGTGGGGAGCCTTGATAGGAAGGCCAGCGTTCTCTCGGCGTTAGTAATGCTCGTCTTCACAGTTTTCCTCGGTAGTGCTATCTTCAAAGTCACCATATCCACCTTCACATTCACCAGACATCATGTCTCCAAGTAGAGAGCGCTGACCGTCTTGCTGGCGGTACCGTGGCTGCTGCAGTTCATGCATTGAGTTCCATACATTGAAATAGGCATCATGGAGCGGTCTGTCTGTCACGCTGTTTTTGAAGTTGTCGTAGTGAATCCCTAGCAACTCTTGCGTGATTGTTGTCGCCACTACAGACCGGTCGATATAGGCACGATACTTATAGTCAGTTCCCGCATTCGCAATCACTTCGGCCTTCGGAAATACGGCCTCTATATCGCCTTCTCTACGCGATCTGACCAGCAGGACATCTCGTCCTGAATGCTCTATTGGCTTCTTATACTCAAGCGGTTGGACGATTGAGAGAAAGGTGTTACTCATTGCTATCCACATAGTTTTTTCCTATCCTTTTTTCCGTTTATCTTCTACCTCGAATATGGTTTCCATAACCGTATCGGAGATACTCTGAACCACCCTTTGGGGGGTGGTGTCTGCTGATTTACTCATTGCCAGCGTGAAGTTGGTTATAAGTCCGACCAGAATTCCAAACACCTCATCATGTTCGTGCTTAAAGATCTTCTCGCTGATTGCAAGGTACGCCCTTGCGTGCTCTTTTATCTCATCAGGAAGATCCATGTTTTCAATATTTTCAGCATCCATAGCTACAATTTCATGACTCATGGAGTTCCTCCAGTAGAGTTACCACCACACTTTCTGTACATTCGCGTATCGAGTCCAGAACTTCGTTTACATCAATCGGGGGTTGTGAGGTTTCACCTACTCCGAGTGCATAAATTGCCGTCATTGTTGAGAGTGCCACCATCCCTTCTTCCCGACCGAGTCCGTGGATCAACAGGACTCCCTTTGCAGTGGCTTTATTGACTTTGTCCTGCTGTTCCTTGTTTAAGTGCATACCCATCCCTCCGGTGTCCATGTGTAGACGTAGTCAGCCCCGAATTCTCTACGCGCCTTGGCCCCAATTGTTTGGGGATCTCCGTCGATGGAGATGTTTTGGTTTGGTTTGAATTCGTCATCTTCATCGGGGCCACCTAGCCCTTGGATTACCGGTCCTTTGACAAGATTTTCCAGCGACTCCTCTGTCCGGGATACCTTCTCGAGTGCCCGGAGCATATACTCTGGATACCCGTCTGCATTGACTCGGTTTGCAGTCCCTTTGAAGACGATTGCTGCTGTGGTACTCATGCTGCCTCCCTTAGAATGCTGAATGCCTTATTCTTGAGTCGCGCACCGGTTCCGAACCATGCGTTAGTGAGTCGGGTATCTCTGGTTCGTCCTTTCTCGTGGTCGATATACTGAGTGACCGCGTTTATCGCTCCCCACGCAGTGCCGTTGACCGCGTCCATACCCCCTCCGATCTGTTCCCCTTTGTAGAGGTCCATGATTCTCAGATAACCCCGGCTTCTGCGGATCTTGTCGGGTTCCGGGGCATCTTTAGAGGGCTTGAGTAGCTCCTGCAGGAAGAGATCCATTTCGGTATCCCCGAGCTTCCGGGCTGCCATCTGGTTGGCGCTGTAGGCGAAGTTGTTCCAGCTCTCGTAGTCTAGACCGAGCATCGATTTCACTATGCTTGCATCGAAGTTGGTGGAGTGGGGAACAGTCACTTGTACTTTGCCATACTCGTTATTGATGCTGGCGTGGAGCGTGTTGCTGCAGACCACCCGTATGCTGGTGAATTTTGCGATCGTTGCCATGGTGCCGTCATAGCTGGTCGCCATGAGCACGTATGGTGCGATTCGGTCATCCATAATGACACGGTCCTCATCGATTCTCCCGAGTGCCCATATCCGCTTGCCTTCCTTGAGCGACCCAGCTGTCTCGATCTGAATATCAGCCGTTTCAGCCAAATCCTTGAAGAAGCTCAGGGCTTCTGCTGGCTGGAGAATCTTGTAATCACTACTCACCACACTCAGAGGTGCGTTGGTGTCGCTGCGGTAGAGTACATCTCGTCCGTCCCATGAGCGCATCTCGCCATTCTGGAACTGGACTGTAGATCGTTTTGCTTCCCAATCCAGTCCTGCCGCGATACGCCACTCGTCAATGCTGGCATCCTCCGGCATTGGTTTCCCGAGGCCATGCCATGGAGGTACAGTGCCCCCCCACGCTACTGCTGCCTGTCCTGTTGTCATGTCAATTTCATGTGCCATTTTAGTTTCCTTTCTATTGGGGTGATGTAGTGGGGGTTATTCTTCGAGGCTCCAGTGTTTAACTTCGTAGCTACGCAGCTTGCTCGTTGCAGCGTATGGCTCACCGTTCTTTTTGATCTTCGTGATCAGTAGGGTGTAGTTATCCATCTCCTCATTGACATATCCCGGATTGAT
>JABIFG010000232.1 GCA_018650795.1 Fidelibacterota bacterium | reverse complement strand
TCACGTTCTGACAAACTTGAGAGTTACCTGGACTCAAATTAAACTATAGATATAAAAGCTACCGGGCCTATAGCTCAGCTGGTTAGAGCAGGGGACTCATAATCCCTTGGTCCTAGGTTCAAGTCCTAGTAGGCCCACCATCTAAATCAACGCCTTACCTGATTTTGTGGGTAGGGCGTTTTTCTTTTTATGGGATTAAGGGTGCTATCAAGGGTGCTTTGAAACTTGGCTCGACCATTACACCCAGACCCATACCGCACAGAGCACTCCCCGCCCTGCCGTTGACCATAGCCACCCAAACATCAGCACAGCCATTACTGACATTATTCGGCGTGAACCACGGCTGTGTGCTTCGCAGATGACTTCCTTTATGTTGCAATAACACCTTCATGGGATCAAGGCACTCTACCAACCAGTCCATGATTCCGCTGCGTTCCATGATCTCTCGCTGTATCAGAGCACCGGCATCGGCGGTGAGATGATCCGGGCAGGATTCGATCTCAACAGAGCGGTTGAAAGTTGGTTTGAGTAGCGGTATTGTTTCACCCATGGCGTGCTCCTTTGTTTGTGTCTAATCTTTGTTCAATAGATTGATTTTACAACAAATAAAGGGCGCGCCCACTTGGTTTATTGGTTATTCGGTGAATAAGGCGGAGTTAGTTTTCTGTGGTTAGTCATAAAAACAAATTCTTGTATTTGTTTTGTGCTAAATTCATTTCATAGTAATAGGTTAATTAATTGTTAGGTTGATTTAAAATATGCGAAATTTAGTACTCCTGGTTATTTCCAGTTTTGTATTGTATGGATGTGTTTCTAATCCGATTAAACCCTTGTCTGGAGGTGGGGCGACCGATAATGACGTGCGATACAATATTTTTTATGATCAAGGTGATCACCTGAAGGGGTTGGTCAAGTCTGGGAGTTTAGATGAGGCTGCTGACCTTTTTGCTAAATACAAGATTGAATTCTTCGAAAAAAACTCTTCGCTCACTGGAAAAAATAGGCTTAAACAGTACTCCTCTGATCTTAAGAAAATTGCATTCTATTTAAATTCTACTGTTTATGAACCGAAACTAAAAACACAATCGGTATATTTCGACTCCTATCTTGATTGGCCAGTAATTCAAAGTGATTGGGGGAAGCTTGAGAAAGAACTACGTTTATCAAAGAAGCAGGTTGAAAAATATAAATCGCACCCTTTGTTGGGGATGTCAGAATATACAGCTCAGGTAGTTAATGAGCTGGATAATAAAATAAAAGCAGTGGAAATTGCTGCAAAAGAAAGTGCAAGGGGGGCATTTTTGCTATATGGGATAGCGAATGGAGGTGACTTTTTTTTAGATTACCCAGTTGATTTAAATGAAAAGGAGGTAATTAACTTATCTTTCAGTGAAATATTATCGGAGTTACTATCTTCTGGTCAGGTGGAAGAGGTTGAGAATTTTGTTGATTCTTACGGGGAGTTTCTAACAAGTGATTTTAATGAAAAAATTGGGGGGCTGTATCTAAGTAAATTTATTAAAGAAAATGAGGATGCTGCAACACCTTATTTGTCTACCCTTATGGCAGGTCTAGTGAGGGCAAAAGAACTTGGGCTTAATCCAAGTTCGTCTGGTGATGTTAAAATAGCTTTTGTTGAAGTTACCAGTAAGACTTTGCTTGCAGAAGGGCAGGTAGAATTTCCTGCAAGTATAAACATGGATCTTCCATTTGATATTAAGAAGTCAGAAGTTGGGGATATATTTGCTGATAATGAAGATGCGGATTATATAATTATTTTTGATGTTGCAATGGCAACAGTTAATAGAAGAATTAAGGAAAGAAATCAAGCTAAGTCTACTTATTTGTTTGGTTACAATACTGTTCAAAATCCAGATTTCTTAGCTAGAAACATGGATGTTCAGAATGCTCGGATGTCCCTGCAAAATGTAAGTGGAAGATTGTGTTATGGGCAAGGCGCATTGGGTTGCGAAATTGCTAAGTTGATCTCAGTCGGAGTTGCTTCTGCGGAATTGAAAAAACACCAAGAAGTGTTGTTAGAAACTCCGCAGACACTTAAAGAACCGATACATAAAGGATATGAGTATAGTACATCATCTGTAGATGTAAAAAAGCATCTGACAGCAAATTACTATGTTATTAATAATAAAGATCGTGCATATTATAAGAGTACATTTGATGTGTCAGAAAACAGGAAGTTCAATCTTTCATATGATGTAAAAGATGAGGACATATCAAAACCCTCATTGACAAAAAAATACGACCCAGAAGAGAGTGTTTCTGATTATGAAGAAAGAGCTGTGGATATTGATGTCTCGTTATTGCTCTCACACTACTTAGAAAATATTGGAGAAGAAGAAAGACTTGATAGTGAAGATGAGTTCAGGCTGTCTCTTTTGTATGATAAAAATCAGGCTCTAGTGGCATACAAAGAAAGAACATATGATGCAAGACCACTGAATGATCACAGGTTTGATCATGTTGTAGTAATTTACAATCCGACAGGGTCTATAGGAGCTGGATTTTATGTGGCACCAGACCTTGTTCTAACAAACTATCATGTGATTGAAGGTGGAAAATATGCTGAAATGAAGTTGTACAATGGGCATGAGACATTTGGAAAGGTAGTTAAGTCAGATGTTAGATTAGATCTTGCCTTAATTAAGGTTCAAGAAAAAGGTAAGCCGGTTCAGTTTTATGATGAAAATTCTTTAGACCTTGGGGCAACAACAGAAGCCATTGGTCATCCTAAAGGGTTAGAATTTACTGTCACAAGAGGTGTAATTAGTGCCATAAGAAAAAAAGAGAGTATATTTGATACAGGTGGAAAAGAGGTGTTGTTTGTGCAAACAGATACTGCAATTAACCCGGGGAATTCTGGGGGTCCATTATTTCTCGATAATATGGTTATTGGGGTAAATGATAACAAGTTAGTAGACATTGGTACGGAAGGATTAGGTTTTGCTATTCATCACTCGGAAATTCAAGAATTCCTAAAGGAGGATTTCTAATGTATATGTTTGTCAAAAAAACAGGTGTTATAATGGTTGTGGCATTTTTTCTTTTGGGCGTTGGCGGATGTGCAGATAAATCACGTTTGGGTATGATGAAAGATCCTGTTACTGGGCTTCAATACGGTTCAATAATTGGAGAAAGCTTTTTTATAGACCCGGATCAATTCCCAAATAAAACAATAAAAGTGACGGCAAGAAATGTGTCAGGTGATATCAATTACGATATAAGAGAGTTTGTTGGTGCCTTGAAATCTTCTTTCGAAGAAAAGGGGTATTTCCCCTATAAAAGTAATGGATTTGGTCTGAAGGTTGATGTGATTGTTGAATATAGTGGACACATACAGCAGAATATGTCTTCTACATTTGGTCTTCTAGGCGGTGGTGCCGGTTATATAGCAGGAAGGCACTCAAGCGCAATTGCTGCAGAGGGAATAGGAATTGTTGCTGGAGCAACGCTTGGTGCTATTGCTGGCAGTTATGTAACAGATGACACCTATATAATTGTTGCCAAGGTCAATATAGGTGTAATGGATGGAAAAAGCGGAAAAAATGTCAAAACTATTACATTTAGTTCGAGTCCAAAACATCAAGAAGAAGATGAGAGTGATGGATTTAAGCGATTTAAAGAAGTCGTAAGTACTAAAGTCGCTGTTTTTGGAGGAGGAAGAAATGTATCTCAGGATAAAATCATTAATGAGGTTAAACGTCGCCTTATTAGGGTTGTGTCAGATGTGATCTAAATGAGTCAGGTAATTAAATAAGAAACATTCATCAACTCTCCCCCTTCTTGATTACTGTCACTACTGTGCTGGATAGTTCCCAAACATGATATCAGGAAAATCATGACTTCTCTGTTGAGCCGAGTCTACAGCATGGATATTGAACTGCCCTGGCTGATCTCCCCATATTGTGTTGAGAGTAGAAGTGCCAAAAGCACCTCTCTGAAATGTGTAAGTCATCTTGTAGACTTTATCTCCATTTCTCAGAGTCCCTGCATCACTCATCGCCAACTCAAAGGGACTCTGATTTTGGGTTACGGTTGCGGCATTAATTGAAAGCACACCATCTCGTGCAATTGCTATCACATCAAAAGAGGTGTCAATATAATCGAGCTGAGAAGGGCTAAATCCAGCAATAATAATCTGTGGGCCCAACCGCTTAGTCAGATTGTAGGTGATCTCTGCAGTTACTTTAGGAGTGTTAGTTTGCTCTGCAAAGTTGCCAAACATTAGATCTGGGTACTGATGTGATCGCTGCTCAGCAGTGTCGTAAGCAACGATGTTGTACTGACCATCTTCTGGCCCCCAGGCTGAATGCATCACCAGGTCACCGAAAGAACCTCGTTCAAAGTTGAAGGTAGTCTTATAGAGCTCATCGCCATTCTCTAGTACCCCAGCAGGCTCCATCTGCAAAGCAAAAGTACTAGTAGCCGAATCTCTGAAAGTGACTCGATCAATTGCCAACACCCCGGGGCGAACTAGAGCCAAAATATCGAACTCAGTATCAGCATAATCAACCTGTGTAGGCGATATTCCTGCCGCAATCACCTGAGGAGATAATCGGGCGGTAGTCTCATAGCTGGTGTCGTAGGAGTCTACAACCGATACTGTCTTTGTTGTGGTTGCATTGCCTCCATCACTGCCAATGACGGTCAGGGTAATGATGTAATTCCCCGCATCAGTTAGGGTGAAATCTTCATGAATACCGGCTCCAGTCTGCCCATCAGAGACACCCCATTGATAGTCAATAACTGAGCCCCCATCTCGGGTTGATCCAGTTGCATCAACCGTAACCACCAAAGGGGCCGCGCCCGTTAAAGGGGCTACAGTAAATGCAGCTACAGGAAGAAGTGGCTCAGTAACAGTAATAGTGGTGTTACTTGATGCGGCAGCTCCTCTGTCATCTGTTACTGTAAGGGTTACTGAATAGTCCCCAGCAGAATCAAACGTGAGAGAGGTTGCGCTCCCTACAGCAGACTGACCATCTGAAGCAATCCAGTTGTAGTTGGCGATTGTGCCATCACTATCAGTTGAATCTATGCCATTTAGAGCTACTGTGAGTGGAGCTGTTCCTGTGGTTGCCGAGGCGGAAATCGATGCTATTGGGGCTATGTTAGGGGTAGAAGTTTCTTCAGTGTAGAGCTGTTGGATTTCCGCTATTGTAAGAGCGCGATCATAAATACGATAGTCGTCAATTGATCCTAGAAAATCCTGAGAAGTATCAAAGCACCCACCAAGGCAATCTTGCTCACGACCAATCAATAGCCCACCAGCTTCAATTGACAATGCCCCCGTAGGGAATTCATATGCGCCTACCAGGCCACTATCAATAAAAACAGCAGCAAGCCCTGAACCACCATCTCGTACAACAACGATATGGTGCCATTGACCATCATTCACTGATCCAACATCAAAATATTCGCCTTTTACATACTGTCGAATATTGCCTGAGTCATAACGCATAAACATCGTGTACTCATTGTCATTACTTCCATTTGCTCCACTCAAGATGCTTTGATCTGTTTCGGTAGTTTTAACCCATATGCTGGAGGTAATGTTAGTTAATCCATTAACAACTGAACGTGGCAATTGAATGTAGTCAACAGCATTTTCTTTACCATTGAAATAGTAAGCATTTTCCGCATTACCAAACCTATCCTGGATTAATGTTGCTCCACTAACTGTGCCATGCTTTCCATTTCCACTAGCATCATTAGCATCACCATCGAATGGATAGTAGGCAATGAGTCCCTGATTAAGGATTGAGCTTTCAATGGTAATGGTCTGATCTGCTGAGTGGGTTAGTCCATCATTATCGGTAACCGTCAGAGTAATGGTATATGTCCCTGCACTGCTAAATGTTAATGAGCTGGCGCTACCATTGGCCGTGTAACCGTTCAGACCCCAGTTCATTAGGGTAATCAATTTAACGAAATAGTGGACAAAAGATAAGCATTGTGAGAGAGTAGCAATCATAGCTACGCAACAACTCCCACAAGTACGCAACAACTCCCACAAGTACGCAACAACTCCCACAAGCATGAATCTTAAAGACCATGATCTCTTTCAGATTGACGAAGAGTCTATCAGAAAACTCGGAGCTAAAGACTCAGAAGCACTGACTAAGCTCACCATCAAT